>JAYVXQ010000185.1:0-5765 GCA_043785025.1 Acetobacteraceae bacterium | reverse complement strand
TCATGACGGTGTTCGACGAGGACACGTTCAAGCGCGCCGCCTTGCGCGACGGGGCCACGGCGTTCCTCGCCAAACCCTTCTCCCGCGACCAATTGATGCGCGCGCTGGTTCCGCTTCTGGGCCGGCCGATGCGGGCGTGAGGTAAATTCCCCGCCATAAGGTTGCATCGCGTCATTCGCCGCTTGCCCGGTGGCCCAAGCCGTATGACTATACGATAATGGCCCATCGATACGCCCCACAGTCCGACGGCGGCGCCACTCCGCGCAACGGGGAACCGCGGTCGTACGGCCCCTCCTTCGCCGCGCTGGATCTGGGCACCAATAACTGCCGCATGCTGGTCGGCACCCCCGCCGGGGAGGGGTTTCGCGTCATCGACAGCTATTCCCGCATCGTCCGGTTGGGCGAGGGCCTGCACCAATCCGGCGCCCTCTGCGCCAATGCCATGGATCGCGCCGTCGCCGCCCTGAAAGACTGCGCCGAGCGCCTGACCCGCACCAAACCCCGCGTGGTGCGCGCGATCGCGACCGAGGCCTGCCGCCGCGCCTCCAACGGCCCCGAGTTCCTCGACCGCGTCCGCCGCGAAACCGGTCTGGACGTCGGCGTCATCTCGACCCGGGAGGAAGCGGAACTCGCCCTCGAATCCTGCCTGCCGCTGCTGGACGGCGGCGGCCGCCGCGCCTTGCTGTTCGACATCGGCGGCGGTTCCACCGAACTCGCCTGGGTTCGCATTGGCTGCGGCCCGCCCTCTTTGATCGGCTACGCCTCCATGCCCATCGGAGTCGTCACGCTGTCCGAGCGATTCGGCCCATCCGCCTTCACCGAGGATGGGTTCGACGCCATGGTCGCCGACGTGACCGCCCGCCTGGTCCCGTTTGAGGAAGTGCATTGCATCGCCCGCGAAATTCGCGACGGCGGCGTGCGGCTTCTGGGCACGTCGGGCACCGTCACCACTTTGGCCAGCGTGGTCCTGAACCTGGAACGCTATCGCCGGTCTTTGGTCGACGGCATCGCCCTCACCCGGCTGGAGGCCGATGACGCTTTGTCCAGCCTGCGCGCGCTGGACCGCGACGGCCTGACCCGCCACCCCTGCGTCGGCCCCGAACGCGCCGATTTCGTCATGCCGGGCTGTGCCATTTTCGCCGCCATCGCCTCGATGTGGCCCGCGCCCGACATCGTCGTTGCCGATCGCGGCCTGCGCGAGGGCATGCTGCTGCGCATGATGCGCGCCGATCGCCACCGCGGCGGGCGGGCCGGACCCGCGCGCATCCATCGCGATAAGGACGCCTCCGCCGGATCATGATCAACATCGGCGACCCTCCCGGCCGGCGCAAGCTGATCGTCAACGTCAAAACCGCCAAAAAACGTAGCCCAGGATCGGCTGAGTGGCTGCGCCGGCAATTGAATGACCCGTATGTCATCGCGGCGAAAAAACAGGGCTGGCGATCGCGCGCGGCGTTCAAGCTGTTGGAACTGGACGACCGCTTCAAAATCCTGCGGCCGGGCGCGCGGGTCGTGGATTTGGGCGCGGCACCAGGCGGATGGAGCCAGGTCGCCATCCATCGGGGCGCCGGCCGCGTCGTCGGCGTCGACCTGCTGCCGATCGATCCCATCGCGGGAGCCACGTTGTTGTTAGGCGATTTCAACAATCCGGCCATGCCCGCGTTGTTAATGGAAACTCTGGGCGGCAAAGCCGACCTCGTGCTGTCCGACATGGCCCCCAACACCACCGGCCACGCCGCCACCGACCATTTGCGCATCATGGCCCTGGCGGAGCTGGCCGTCGCCTTCGCCCATGACATTCTGGCCCCCGACGGATCCTTTGTCGCCAAAGTGTTCCAGGGCGGGTCGGAGCGGGCGATGCTCGACGCGCTGAAACGCGATTTTACCAGTGTCCGCCATGCCAAACCGCCCGCCAGCCGCAAGGAATCAAGCGAGCTTTACGTTGTCGCCATGGGGTTTCGCGGCGGTTGATCGTTACGGATCCGTGATCCACTCCAGCGACGCGCGATGCGGATCGGTCCGGGCGACGCGAGGGTTTCATATAGCGGCGAGCGTCCCGCGGCGTCCTCAGCGACGAATCGGCGGTAGATTTTCCCGGGTGGGTCGGCTTGACGCGGGCTCTTGCGCGACGATCATATGAAGATCCGGTTCCGTGCCGGAGTGGTTTGCGCCATCCCCGGAAATTTCTGTATTTTGGGTATGGACAACCAGCACCACCCCTAAATATGGTGTTTACGCCTTCGTGGAGTCGCCCTCATGCCCATCAACATCGCGGCCCGCCGCGGCGCCAAAGCTCAGAAACGCAAAGCCGCCGTGGCCGAGAAGCGCAAGTCCGAAACGCTGGCGAGTTCGCTGGCCGGTAGAGTCCGGCTCGCGGCGCACAACCCCATCCGCCATTGCCTCATCACCGGCGGAGCGTCGCAATCCGGTCTGGGGATGGTCGTGCTGGCCCGGGGCACGACGTCCTATCAGGTTGATGTGGCGACGTTCCTGATTGACCCCTTCGCCCGGGGGATCCGCGATGTCATTTACCGTTCGATGAACAAAGCCCAATTCGATGAGCATATGGAGGTCCTTTCCGGGCTTGAGGCGATCACCGAGTCCAAGCCCGCCGACGCCCGGAAATTGCTGCATGATCTGGCGGCGTGGTCGGCGGCGGAAGGCTTCGCGCCGCATCCGAATTACCAGAAGGTCGAGCCGTTGTTCGGGACGGTGGACGCCGGGTCGAGCGATGCGTTGTTTGAGTTCGGGATTGAGGGAAGGCCGGTTCTGGTGGTGGATGACCCGGACGAGTTGGACGATTGGGATGATAACGAGGTCGAGATGGATTCGGAGGAGGATCAATTGGTGGCGGGCGTGTTGGCATAGAGAGGCTCATCCGATTGGAGATGGTCGGTTCAGAGCGGTGACCGTGAGTCAACGCGAACGGAAACCGCTCTAACGAATTAAAACGATCGCACCCCAGGCCACGAGCGCCACGCCGGCCCATCGCGTGACCCAAGGTCCACGCGGAAGCAGCTTCTCAATGAAAACCAGCAACGCGAGGCCGCCGATCCAAAGCACGTTCATCAGGCCGCCCACGAACAATAAACCCATCAGCACCCAGCAACATCCGAGACAAAACAGACCGTGCCTCACACCCGCCAGCATCGGTCCCATTGTCCCCTGACGCCAATATCTGAGCAGGTGTTCGTAGGGTGACCGGCATTGGACGAGGCAGGACTGTTTCAACGGCGTCCACTGATAAAGCCCCGCCGCCACCAGCAACACACCGGCGAGCGTCGCACTGCCGCTGGCCATGTCCCCCGACAGAAGACCGGCCCGATCGAGGCCCCATTGCAGGCCAGTGGCGGCCAAACTGAAGCCGCACCAAATCGTCACATAACCCGACACAAAAAGTCCGGTTGGTCCGATTATGTGGCCGCCGTCGCGCTGACGCATCAACGCACCGGCCAGCAGAATGGCGGGCGCGGTACTGGGCAGCATCATCGCCAGCATCATGATCACCCACATGAGAAAAACCAACGCGGCGTAACGCGCGGTCCACTCCGGCGCCATCAGCATGATCTCGCCGCCACCCATGTCCATCTGCTCCATCTCGATCCCGGCGCCGAGAAAAAGCCACCCCCAGGCAAGCAGAATGAGGACAAGCAGACTCCCCACCGTAACCGCGCGGTCGTGCCGTAGCAAGGCCCGTAACATGCAACGAACCCCGTTAGTTCAGACGTCCCTTATGACTGAGATGAATATGGGCGAACTGACCGTAGGTGTCCTTGAGATCGAGCGCGATCGGGCCGGTCGTCTTGCTGGTGCCGCTGGCGATTTCCGCCTGGCGAAACTCGAAACTTTCGGGAAAATCGATGCGAACCCGGTGCTCGGCGCCCGTGACGGAGTTGCGAATTGGCTCGCCCGTCGCGAGCACCAGGCCAGGAACATCGAGCCGCGCGCGCCGTGCGTCCACGTCCACATCGAAGTTGATCGTATGAAACACAGGAACATGCTTTGTCGGACTCATGGCGCCGAAGACCCACCACACTGTGGCCATGTCCTCGGTTTCCTGTCCCGACAGAATTTTCACCAGCGCGTCGCGTTGCCTGTCGTCAGCACGCTCATCAATGACGACCTGCATGGTGCCGTTGCCCTCATGCACCGCACCCGGCCAGCGCCACATGGCGGCGGCGCGCAACCCATCGAGGCGAACGTCACCGAAGTGCCCCTGGTCGATCTGATATCCCGCGACCGCCTCGCAAAACCCCTTGTCCGGCAAAGCGTTGAACTGGCAAGGACACGCATAGATGCAATTGCAGTTGGCGAATTCCGTGCCCTTGATTTCCCATTCGACCGATACAGCCATGCGAACCTCCCTGTCCGTACGGAAAGACCATCTCGTTCGCGCGATTCCAACCGCGCCGAAGCACGGCCAGGAAACCGGCGTCTGACCCGATGCAACAACCAACAGGCGAATATGGCGACTGTTTCAGGAATATTGCAAGATATTTTATTAGCCGGACCGTCGCCGCGCCTCAAAAAATCGAAGAACATCTCAGCAAGTGTTTGTCGCGGTTCGGTCGGCGATCAAAACGACACTTTTCCACGGTGCCCCAACCGCCATATATTCATAATGCAAGACAATCGAAAAATTATCCAAAATCGACGCCCAAAAAAGCCCAGGCCGAAGGCCAAAACCTCCGTGACCTTAGCGAACTCCGAGACCTCCGTGTTGAACCCTTAAAAACGCCCCCACAAACCCCAAAGCAACCATCACGCCCGCTGCCACCCTCAAACCAGCCCCATCCCCGCCAAAACCAACCGCAACGCCCCCAGATCCCCCTCCGGCAACGGCAACCGAGGGGCGCGAGGCCCCCCCATATCCCGCCCAATCAACTTCAAAGCCGCCTTCGTCCCGCTGACATAGCGCGGCCCTCCAACCCAGCTCAGCAAAGGCGCCAACCGCCGGTACAACGGCAAAGCCGCCGCCAAATCCCCCGAAGCCGCGAGGCGAAAAACATCCGCCGACAACCGGGGGGCGACATTGCTACACACCGCCACCCATCCGACCGCGCCCAACCATGCGCTCTCGTATCCCAGCACGCCCGCGAACACCTCCATCCGCCCCTCGCACGCCTGGATGATGTCGCGCACCCGCGTTACCTCCAGAGTACTTTCTTTAACGTAACAACATCCCTCGATCGTCGACAATCGCGCCAGGATATCCGGCGTCAAATCGACATTCGCCGTCGCCGGATTGTTATAAACCATCACCGGAATCCCGATTGCGTCGGCGATCCGCTTGTAATGCACATACAATTCATCCGCCGTCGGCACCGAGTAAAACGGCGGGATCACCAGCACCCCTTGCGCCCCCATCGCATCCGCCTCACGCGCCAGGGACACCGCTTCCCGCGTATCCTCCGCCCCCGTCCCGATCAGCACGGGCACCCGGCCCGCGGCCGCGCGTAAGCACGTCTCGATGATCGCCGTCCGTTCCTCCCGGCTCACCGACAGGAACTCCCCGGTCGAGCCCAGGGGAATGAGGCCCTCGACGCCTTCGTCGATCTGAAAGGCGACGAGCCGCTCCAGCGCCTTCAGATCCACCGCCTCGGCATCGGCGGTGAACGGCGTGACCAGCACGGTATAAGTCCCACGCAGCGGTTTTGGCATCGTTCCATCCTTGTCAAAGCAGCCGAACCGGCCGACGATCCCACCGATGCACGACCCATCGGCTCAGTCCATCACGTTACAGTTCAACGGCGCCATCCTGCCAG
>JAYVXQ010000184.1:0-5785 GCA_043785025.1 Acetobacteraceae bacterium | reverse complement strand
AGGTCAACGCGATCATCAACGTCCACCTCGCCACCGGTCGCATCGGACGCGAGGGCATGGGTCCGTTTTCGGTCACCGGCCAGCCCAACGCGATGGGCGGGCGGGAGGTTGGGGGTCTGGCCAACCAACTCGCCGCGCACATGAAATTCGACGATCCCGCCGATCGCGCGGCCCTGCAATCCTTCTGGGCTTCCCCCACGCTCGCCCCGAAACCCGGCCTCAAAGCCGTGGAAATGTTTGAGGCGGTGGCGTCGGGCGCGATCAAGGCGATCTGGATCATGGCGACCAACCCCGCCGCCAGCCTGCCCCGCGCGGGCCGGGTGCGCGACGCGTTGCGCGCCTGTCCGTTCGTCGTCGTCTCCGACTGCTGGACCACCGACACCACCGGGTTCGCCCATGTCGTGCTGCCCGCCGCCGCCTGGGGCGAGAAAGACGGCACCGTGACCAACTCCGAGCGGCGGATCTCGCGCCAGCGCCCGTTCCGCCCCATGGCGGGCGAGTCACGGCCGGACTGGTGGCAATTCGCCGAGGTCGGCCGCCGCATGGGATGGGAAAGCGCCTTCGCCTGGACCTCCCCCGCCGCCGTGTTTCAGGAACACGCGCGTCTGTCCGGCCATGCCAACGAAGGCCGCCGGGTGTTCGACATCGGCGCGCTGTCCGAGATGGATGACGCCGCCTATAACGCGTTGCAGCCGGTGCGCTGGCCGCTGCGCATGGGCGCCACGGGCGACGCCGGACGGCTGTTCGGCCAGGGCGGCTTCCCAACCCCCGACCACCGCGCCCGGATCGTGCCGGTGCGCTGGTCTGGGCGCCCCGAGCCTGGCAAACGCGGGGTTCTGCTGAACACCGGCCGCATCCGCGATCAGTGGCACACCATGACCCGCACCGGCCTCGCACCCAATCTGATGGCCCATACGCCCGAGCCGCTGCTGACCCTGCATCCCGCCGACGCCGCCAACGCCGGGATCCAGGACGGCACCCTCACTTGCGTGTCGACGGACGATGGAGACGTGTTGTTGCGCGCCGACCTGCGCCACACCCAGCGCCGAGGCGAGATCTACGCGCCGATGCACTGGACCGATCAATTCGCCTCCACCGGACCCGTGGACCGGATCGTGACCGCGCGCGTCGATCCGATCTCCGGTCAGCCGGAGCTGAAAGCCACCCCCGCCGACATCGCCCCGGTCGTCACGTATTTCCACGGCCTGTTGCTGCGCCGGCAAAGCGGGGCGCTGCCCGATCCCTGCCACTGGGTGCGCATCCCGCTGACCGAGGGGCACCTATACCGCGTGATGGGCCTGCGCGAGATGCCCGAAGGCGAGGACCTCGCGGCCTTCGCCGCCGTCCTGCTCAAGGCTCCGGCGGGTGCCGAATGTATCGAGGTATCGGACCGCAAGCGCGGCACGCTGCGGATCGCCGCACTGCTGGATGGCGCGGTGGAGGCGGCGTTGTTCCTGGCGCGCGACCCCGCCGGCCTGCCGCCCGAAGCCGCGCTGACGCCAATTCTGGGCGCCCCGGTACCCGATTCCGCGCGGGCGCGCCTCCTGGCCGGTAAACTTTACGATAAAGCCGCCGCCGAGGGCCCGCGAGTCTGCGCCTGTTTCGGCGTCACCCGCGATGCCGTGCGCCATGCCGTCGTCACCCACCGTTTGCGCACGACCGCCGAAATCGGCGTCGTTCTGGGGGCTGGTACGAATTGCGGCTCCTGCGTTCCAGAATTGCAGGAGATCCTTCGCGATGTCAGTGCTCCGGCGGCCTGAAGGCCATGCGACGTTGGTGGGCGCTGGTCCGGGCGATCCGGATCTGCTGACCTTGCGCGCCGTGAAAGCGATCCAAAGCGCGGACGCGGTGCTGTTCGACGCGCTGATCGACCCGGCGATCCTGGACATGGCGCGGCCCGATGCGCGGCGGATCGACGTCGGCAAGCGCTGCGGCCGCCATGCGATGCGCCAGACCGCGATCAACGCCCTGATCGTGCGCCTCGCCCGTGAGGGTCTGCACGTCGTTCGACTGAAAGGCGGCGATCCCTTCGTCTTCGGCCGCGGCGGTGAGGAGCTGGACGAATTGCGCGCCGCCGGCGTTCCCGTGACCGTGGTACCCGGCGTGACCGCCGCCTGCGCCGCCGCCGCCAGCCTTCAGGTGCCGCTGACCCATCGCGATGTCGCGCGCTCCCTCCATTTCGTCACCGGCCACGGTGCCGATGGGGAGGTGCCCGCGCATGATTGGGCGGCGCTGGTGGGCGCCGGAGGCACCATCGCCGCCTATATGGCCAGCCGCACTTTGCCGCTTGTCGCGGCACGGTTGATCGCCGCGGGCATGGACCCGGCGACCCCCGCCGTCGCCGTCGAAAACGCGTCGCGCGCCAACGAGCGGCATCTGTTCGGCACACTTGGCGATCTCCCCACCAGCCTGAGCGCGGCGGAATTAACTGGGCCAACCTTGGTTCTGATTGGCACGGTCGTGGGGATGGCGGCGGCGGGCAGGGCCGCCGTGACCACGGTGGATGAGTTGCGGGCGGCATAAACCAACTTTGATCGTTACGCCAAGGGCTTGCGGCCAACCACCCGATGCAACGGATTCGCCATGAACAACAGATCACCCGCCGCCGCGATGGCGGCACGCCAGATCGCCGTCTCCGCGTCATTTAACTGGGACAAAACGTGGTCCTCACGGTAACGCCAGATCGGCCCCTCCGGCCGGTCGAACGTGATGAGCGCCGGAAAACACGTCAATGAAACGAAACCGGCGGCCGTCATGCGCCGGTACAGGCTGGCGTCCGCGACCCCGCGCGGACCAACGGACTGGGGCGGGATCTCGATCTTGCGCCGGATCGTTTCGGGCACATCCAAATGCCACCATTGCGGCATATCGATCGCCCGGACGATCACCCCCACACGCCCGCCCGGCTTCACCACGCGCCATAATTCCCGCATCGCCTGATCGGCGTCGCATCCTTCCAGCACCGTCACGGTGAACGCGTGATCGAAGCTGGCGTCGGGGAACGGCAGATGCTCCGCGTCGCCCAACCGGAACGAGATCAGATCGGCCATATTATCCTCACGCGCGAGCGACGCGGCCTCGCGCAGCAGAAACGGATTGACGTCCGTCGCGGTGATCGGATTGGCCGTCCCGAACCGGTGCGCCAGCAACCGGTCGAGCGCACCCGAGCCGCAGCCCACATCCAGGATCGTCTCGCCATCGGCCGGTGCCATCACGTCGAACAGTCCGTTGATCATCCCCGCATACGACGGCCCGCGCGCCCGGTCTTCCAACGCCGCGACGCCACCGACATGGCGCCCGCCCAGTACGATGACGGTGAAATGGCGGGCCAGTTCCGGCAGCGCGGCGTCCCACTGGGACGGTGCCAGAAAGAACGGCAACAGCACCAACGCGGGCCCGGAGCCGCTGATGCTGTAGGAAATCCCGGCATGCGCGCCCTCCCCGGCCGTCAACCGCGGCACGGACGCGCGCGCCAGAAGATCCCCGCCCAGAAGGTCCCAACCTGGAAGATCCCAACCTGGAAGATCGCGAATGGCGGCCACGATCTCCTTTGTCCGATCCGTCACCACATCATCCCATCCATGGGCGTCGTAATCGTCGAGAACCCGCAACCGTGCGCCAGGCAACCGCGGCAGCGCCCGCGCGGTCACCTCCGCCGACATACCCCGCGCGCCCGCGATCATGACGATCCGTCCGGCGATAGCAGCGAACGGCGCGGGATCGAGCCGCGAGGGCACACACAGCAACAGTCCCGCGACAAGGTCAGGCCGCGTCCGCGCGAACGCCGCCACATCGCCCGGCATCTGCGTGGCGACATGCGCCGCTTCCAGACCGAGATGCGCCCACAGCGCCGTCAACCGTTCCGCCAGTGTCATGTCCGCGCCCATGATTGCCGCTCCCCTGGCGAAAGCCCAAAGTACGAGATGTCAGACTGCCACACGCCACACTGTGAGATGCCAGACTGCGAGAAGTCAGCGGAAAGGAGAAGTGCCATGCCCACCGAGGACGCTTTGCAAGACGATCTGGCCGCGCTGCCGCCGCGTCTGACACAGGCGCTGGACGAGTTGGAGGCGCTGACCCGGCGAATGCACCCCCCGCTGCTCGCGGATCTGGTGGCGCGAACGCCGATGGACGCCGACGGCCTCTCCGCCGCCCTCGACCGCGTGCATCTGGGATCCTGGCCGGACGCGCTGATATCGTTCCGCGATCAAATCGTGATCGCCGGCAACGCCATCCTGCGCGCCTGGTCCGGTTTTCGCGCCGCCGCCGCGACCGGCGACCTCGCCGGCGCCTATCGCGCCTCACGCGAGCAATATCGCGCGATCGAGGCGCTATATCCCCTGGCCGGGTCCCTGCCCATCATCAGCCGATTTTTCCAGGAGCCCGATCGCCGCGACGATCCGGCGCCACTTGAAGCATCAAGGCATCCCAACCCGGACACCGGAATTTTTCACCACGATAACGAAACGTCGATGCGCGGCGGATTTTCGGTCTACGTCCCGGAATATTTGACGCCGGACACACCCGCCCCGATCGTCGTCGCGCTGCATGGCGGTGCGGGACACGGGCGCGTGTTCCTGTGGAACTGGCTGCGCGAGGCGCGCTCCCGCGGGATCATCCTGGTGGCGCCGACCGCGACCGGCGACACCTGGTCGCTGAGGGAACCCGAAATCGATATCGCCCATTTATCCCGCGTTCTGGACACGGTACGCGCCCGATGGTCCATCGATCCCACGAAAATGCTTCTAAGCGGCATGAGCGACGGCGGCACCTTCACACTGTTGAGCGGCCTGAACGCGGATTCGCCGTTCACCCATCTCGCACCGGTCGCGGCCTCGTTCCATCCCATGCTCCTGACCATGTCCGAACCGCAACGGATCCGCGGATTGCCGATCTATCTGGTGCATGGCGCGCTGGACTGGATGTTTCCGATCCGGGTCGGACGCACGGCGAACGAGACACTGCGCATGGCCGGCGCGGACGTGGCGTTCCGCGAAATCGCCAATCTGTCGCACACCTATCCGCGCGACGAAAACGGCGCGATCCTGTCGTGGCTCACGCGTGACCGCCAGAGCATCATCCGATCAGGTTGACACACCTGATCGGATAAAGACGCTCGCTAAATCAAAAGCTCAGAGCAGTCTCCGTGAGCCAACGCGGCGGATACCACTCTGACACGTGAGGCCGATCAGCCGGTTTTCAGCTCCTCGCCCACCAGCCGCTCCACCCATTTCGCCATTTCCGTGTGATCCGCGCTCGCGCCATAAATCGTTTCCGCCGATACGATCATCTCACGGACCAGCGCGCTCAGCGGCGCCGCCGTCCCGGTTTCCCGCCCGACCTGCAAGGCAATGGAGAGGTCCTTCGCCAGCAGGCCCATCGTGAACCCCGCGTCGAATTTCCGCGACAGCACGAATTGCCGGAATTTCTTCATCGTCGAGTTGTTCATCCCCGTCGCCGCGTTCAGCACATCGGTCATCACCCCGGGATCGAGGCCAAATCGTTGCCCGATCAACAACGCCTCGATCCCGATCAAAAATCCGCCGGTGCTGACCAAATTGTTCAGCGCCTTCATCGCCTGGCCGGACCCCACCGCGCCGGTTTTCAGCACCGACGTGCCCATCGCCTTCAACACCGGCATCGCCCGATCGATGATCGCGGAATCGCCGCCGACCATGATCGCGAGTTCCCCCGTCTTCGCCCGCGGCACGCCGCCCGAAACCGGCCCATCGATCATATGCCCGCCCAACGCCGCGACCTGTTCGGCCAGACGTTGCGTCACCGA
>JAYVXQ010000183.1:0-17549 GCA_043785025.1 Acetobacteraceae bacterium | reverse complement strand
CCGTCGCTTTGTGTTGGGCCTCGGCCAGCGCGTTCAGAACACAGATCTTTTTATTGCCGAGCGCGGCGGCAACGGCGCGCTTATCCGCCATCAGCCCGCGTTTGGCCTTCACCGAGAAATCGCCGGGCATCCGCGCCACCCCCGGACCGGTTTCAATGGGCAGGTCTTCGCTGTGATATTTTTGCCAACCCCCATCCAGAACGGCGGCGTTGTCATGACCGAACTCGCGCAGCAGCCACCACACCCGCGACGCCCATTGCGGGCTGGTCGTGCTGTAGGTCACGACTTTCGTGCGATCGTTGATCCCAAACCGGCGCATCGCCGTCATGAATTCCCCGCTGGAGGGACACATGAACCGCAGCGCGTGCTCGGTGTCGGACACGTCGACCGAGACATCGCAAAACTGCGCGCCGGCGATATGGGCTTTCTCGAACTCCGCGCGGCCGGGCACGACGTCATAGGTGATCGCGGGATTGGGGATCAGATGCGTGGTGCAATCCAGCACCACCACATCGGGATCGGTCAGATTCTCCGCCATCCAGGCGGTATCGACCAAATATTCGGGATGCGCGAATTCCGACATGTCAATGACCCCCCGGCAATTCCGCCAGTTCGATCACGCAATTCCCGGTCGCCGAGGGGTCCAAAAACACGATCTTCGACCCCGCGTGACCGTTCCGCCAGGTGTCGCTTTGCAATTTGACATTTTTGGCTTTCAACTCGGCGATCGCCCCCTCGATATCATCGACCTCGAAACAAATATGGAACAGGCCAGTGCCCTTCTTATTGATCCAGTCGGTGACACCGGAGTCCGGGCCCACCCCCTCCAGCAACTCGATATAGGTCTCGCCGACCGGCAGCATCGCCAGTTTGGTCTGGCCAATCTGTTCCTCATATTCCAGGTTCAGACCGAACGTGTCGCGCATCAACGTCAGCGATTCCTTGATGGAATCAACGGCGATGGCGATATGCTCGACGCGCTTGATTTTCATGATTCTGGCCCTTGTTCAGGAAATCGTGACGCCGCTGTCCACGGGATAAACATGGCCGGTGACGACACGCGACTCGTCGGATGCGAGGAACACCGCCATGTTGGCGATATCCTCCGGCTCGATCAGCCCCACCAGATGCGAGTCCGCCAGTTTTGACAAGCCCGCGTTGCCCGCGACCAAAGCGCGCACCCGGTCGGTCATGGTGGCCGACGGCGCGATCGCGTTGACCCGGACCTTCTGGGGCGCGAATTCCACCGCCATCGAGCGGGTCATCGCCGCCACCCCACCCTTGGCGGCGGTATAACAGTCGCGGCCGGGAATGCCCATCAACGCCACGTTCGACGACATATTGATCACCGATCCGCCGCCGGAACGGATCAGTGCTGGAATGCCGAACCGGCAGCCCAGAAACGTGCCGAACAGGTCCAATTTAATGACCCGCCAGAACTCCTCGATCGGCGCGTCCACGACGGTATCGTCCCGGCTGGTCGATCCGCCCGCGTTGTTGTGCAACACGTGCAACGCGCCGTAATGCGACAGCGCTGTTTCCACCGCCGCTTTCATACTGTCTTCCGAGGTTACGTCGGTCACCACCGCGATGCAGTCCCCACCCGCCTGCGCGATGATCTGCGCGGTTTGCTCACCCGCGGTTTTATTCAGTTCGGCGATGACGATTTTCGCACCCTCGGCCGCCATGGCCTTCGCCGTGGCGCGCCCGATGCCGGTGCCCGCCCCCGTGATCAACGCGATTTTACCGGCCAGACGTGGCATCGGCGTTTCCTCCTGTTCGTGTGTGCGCGGTTACCGGCTCAGTTCGCGCGTCATCTCATCGATCCCGTTCACCGACAGCGGATACATACGCCCTTCCATCAGATCGTTAAACATCGCAATCGATCGCACATGACCCCACCCCTGCCGCGGCGTCGGATTCAACCAGGCGGAGCGGCGGTAATGGCTGGTCAGCCGCTCCATCCACACCGTCCCGGCCTCCTCGTTCCAGTGTTCCACCGATCCCCCGGGCATGGTGATTTCATACGGGCTCATGGACGCGTCGGACACGATCACCAGCTTGTAATCCGGACCATAGGTGCGCAATACCTGCCAGGTTGGAATGACTTCCTCATGACGCCGCCGGTTGTTTTTCCACACCCGCTCATACGGGCAATTATGAAAATAGTAATGTTCCAAATGCTTGAATTCCGACCGCGCGGCGGAAAACAATTCCTCGGTCAGTTTCACGTAATCGTCCATCGAACCGCCGATATCCAGGAACAGCAACACTTTCACCGTGTTGTGGCGTTCCGGCACCATTTTCAGGTCCAGCATCCCCGCGTTATTCGCGGTCGATTTTATCGTGCCCGGCAAATCCAGTTCGGTCGCCGCCCCCTGCCGCGCGAACCGGCGCAACCGGCGCAGCGCCAGTTTCATGCCCCGCGTGCCAAGCTCGACGGTATCATCCAGGTCTTTGAATTCCCGCTTGTCCCAGACCTTCACCGCCGTGCGGTTGCGCGATTTGTCCTGGCCGATCCGCACGCCCTCGGGGTTCGCGCCATAAGCCCCAAACGGCGAGGTTCCCGCCGTCCCAATCCATTTCGATCCGCCCTGGTGACGTTCCTTCTGTTCCGCCAGCAGTTCCTTCAACCGTTTCATGATCGCCTCGAACCCGCCAAGGCCCTCGATCTTCGCCATTTCCTCCGGCGACAGGAGTTTCTCAGCCAGTTTCAGCAGCCATTCCTCAGGCAGTTCCTGGGGCAGCACCCCCTCGGGTGGTTCCAGGCCCTTAAAACACCGCGCGAACACCCGATCGAACTTATCCAGATGCCGTTCATCCTTCACCAAGGTCGCGCGCGCCAGAAAATAAAAATCCTCGACGTCGTAATCGGCGATGCCGGCCTTCATGCCATCCAGCAACGCCAGATATTCGGTGATCGAGGTCGGCAGGCCCGCCGTGCGCAACCCCTGGATCAAATGTCCGAACATCAGCCGCGCCGCGCCAGAAACGCGAGCCTTTCGAACAGATGCACATCTTGCTCGTTCTTCAACAGCGCGCCGTGCAAGGGCGGAATGATCAACTGTTTTTCATTGGTGCGCAGCGCCTCGACCGGCAGATCCTCGACCATCAGCAATTTCAGCCAATCCAGCAATTCCGACGTCGCGGGCTTCTTCTTCAGACCGGGCACGTCGCGGATCTGAAAGAAAACGTTCATCGCCTCCCTCGCCAGGTCCTTCTTGATGTTGGGATAATGCGCCTGCACGATCCGCTCCATCGTTTCGCGGTCGGGAAAGCGGATATAATGGAAGAAGCAGCGGCGCAGGAACGCGTCCGGCAGTTCCTTTTCATTGTTCGACGTGATGATCACGACGGGCCGATGCGTCGCGACGATCGTCTTGCGCGTCTCATACACGAAGAACCGCATCCGATCGAGTTCCAGCAACAGATCGTTGGGAAATTCGATGTCGGCTTTATCGACCTCATCGATCAGCACGACGACGGGGGCATCGGCCTCGAACGCCTCCCATAACTTTCCGCGCACGATATAATTGCCGATATCGTGCACGCGCGCATCGCCCAATTGCCCGTCACGCAAGCGGGAGACCGCGTCGTATTCATACAGGCCCTGCTGCGCCTTGGTGGTCGACTTCACATGCCATTCGATCAGCGGATAGCCCAACGCCTCGGCGACTTCATGGGCCAGGACGGTCTTGCCGGTGCCCGGCTCGCCTTTCACCAGCAACGGGCGTTGCAGGGTGACGGCCGCGTTGACCGCCACCTCCAGATCGCGGGAGGCAATGTATCGTTCGGTACTCTTAAAAGCGGCCACGCGGGGCTCTCCATGCTCATTCATCGGTCAGTGTGTGGAAATCGGCGGCAAGCCGCAAGCGGCCGATGTTCGAGATGTTGACGCGCCCTCACCGCCGCTCTGGATCTGATGCACAAGGCGCAAAGCCCGGCGGGTCCCAAGGCGGGGCGCGGGCGTCGAACCGTCAGCGGCGGAAGACGATGTGGACGTGACACGCTCCCCGTGGCCCGATCAGTGATGCATGGTATCCGCGCCCGCCTCGATATAGACCGTTACGGTCAGCGGCGAAGCGTTAGCGAAACGCAGCGTCAGGGGAAACGAATCCCCCACCCTCAACTGCGTTTTCAGCCCCACCAACATAATATGATACCCTCCTGGGCTCATCGTAACGGTTTTGCCGGCGGGCAGCGGCAGGCTTTCGACGGCGCGCATTTTCATCACGCCGTTGTCGTTAATCGACTGATGCAGACTGGCGGAGTCCGAAGCGGTCGCGCTGGCGCCGAGCAACTGATCCGGCGCGCCCTGATCGGTAATCGTGAGATAAACCGCCCCATTTTTCGCCGCGGGCGCGGTGGCGCGAGCCCAGGGATGGGAGATTTGAAAGGGGGGGGGATCTTTGGCGGCGAGGAGGAGGGGTAGCAGAGATAGCAACAGGAAGCGCATGGAAATCTCCTGGCCCACACCGTCACGGCGCGGGAAGATCGTGACTATACCGAGGAAAAACCGAAATTTCGCCTGGGCTACACGATCGGAGGGGCGCGCGGGGGATGCGCGCGATCCGGCGGCGCGCGCGGATTGAGGCCAGCGATGCGGAACGGGGTGCGCCGCGCCTCGGCCAGCACGACGCGCGCGAGGCCGGGACCGCGGGCGTCTGGCAAAACCGCGGCGATTTGCAAGACGCTGACGCAGAACGGACAATGATCGCACGGTGGCGCGTGGATCGGCGCGGGACTGGACGGACCGTCGTGACACAGCACGGCGCCGATCAGCCGCAACGCCGACCCGGGCGAGGCGGCCGGCATCGGCGCGACAGCGCGTCCCATCATGCCGGTCAGCGCCAACAGCGTGATCAGCAACCGGATCCAGGTCAGCGGGGACGCGAGGCGCGCAGGCATGGCGGGACCGTAATCCCCGCGCGCACCCGCGCCAAGCCGCAACCCTGCTTTATTTTCAACCTGGGCGCGGTCATGCTGCCCCAAACCCGGAAGGATCATCGCATGAGCCCAAGCCTGATCGACTACGCGACGCGCGCCCGGTTGGGGGTGCTGGTGCCCTCGGGCAACGTGATCGCCGAGCCTGAGTTGCGCGCGATGCTGCCCGCCTCCATCGGCCTGTTCATCACGCGATTGAAACTGACCGGCAGCGAGGAGCGGCAGTTGCTGGCGATGCTGGACACGTTGGAGGAAGGCACCGCCTTGCTGGCCGACGCCGCCCCCGACGCGATCGCCTTTCATTGCACCGCCGTTTCGACATTCGCGCCCGAAATGGCCGGCGAGATCCGCGCCCGCATGGGCCGCGCGACCACGATCCCCGCACTGGCCACGGCGGACGCGATCCTCGCGGCGTTGGAGGTCCTGGCGGCGCGGCGCGTGCTGCTGGTCACGCCCTATATCCCGCCGGTGCATCAGCGGGAGGTCGATTACCTGACCGCGCACGGCTATCAGGTGACGGGCGGCTCCTGCCTCGGGGTCGCGACCAACGCCGAGATGGCGGCGATCCCGCCCGCTTCGATCGCCGATCAGGCGCGGGCCGCGGCGCGCAATGTCGATGCCGATGTATGCTTCATCAGTTGCACCGCGATCAAATCCGCCGGAGTGATCGCGACGCTGGAAGCCGAATTGGGCATCCCCGTCATCACCAGCAATCAGGTCCTGGCGTGGTACGCGATGCGGCGTCTGGGGATCGCGGATGACCGGCCAGGGTTCGGCCAGCTGTTCGCCTCGGGCCTCGCTTTGCAGGCGGCGGCATGATCCCCGCCGCCTGGCCGAAGGACCGGCCGCTCGCGGTGTCGGTGGCGGTGATGCTGGAGGGGTGGGACGCCCCGGACGCGCCGGGCATTGGGCCGATGGGCAATCCGTTGCGGGCGGGCACGGTCGATTTGCAGGCGCGCTCATGGGCTGATTACGGCGCCAAAGCTGGCGCGTGGCGGCTGCTGGACCTGCTGGATCAACAGGGGGTTCGCGCGGTGTTCTACACCTCGGGCGTGGTGGCGGCGGGCTATCCCGATCTGCTGGCCGCGATTGCCGCGCGGGGCCATGTCGTGGCGGCGCATGGCTGGTCGCAGGGCACCCTGCCCGCCTATCAAACTCCGGAGGTCGAAGCCGCCGACATCGCCCGCTGCGTCGCCGTTCTCGCCCAAACCGCGGGCGCGCCGCCGCACGGTTGGTTGAGCCCGCGCTGCACACCCTCGGCGAGCACGTCGGGCCTGCTGGCCGCGGCGGGGTTCCGCTGGCACGCCGAGATGTTCGACAGCGACACACCCTACCCGATCCCCACCCCATCAGGCCCGGTACTGGGCTTGCCGTTCACGATGGAGGTGAACGACATGCCGCTGTATGTGCGATATGGCAACGAGCCCGAGGCCTTCACCCGCACGTTGGAGAAGATCGTCGCGGGCTGGCCTCGCCTGGGTTTGCCCTTTGGCTGCCTCGATCTGACGGTGCACGCCCATGTGTTTGGCCGGCCGTATGGCGCGCTGGCTCTGCTGGACTCGCTGGCGGTGTTGCGGCGGCACGACTGGTGCTGGATCACCGATCACGCGCGGCTGACCGAGGCGTACGCGGCGGGCTGATCTCCAGAGCGCGATCGTCTGAAGTTGAACCAACTTCAGACGGGAATCGCCCTCTGAAACTTCACAAACGCGGACCTTGGTCGCGTCAATCTGACGCGATCAAGGTCTGAGGTCCGGCTCCGGCCCGCACCCCCACCGTCCACCCATGTCATTATAATCGCCTGGGTGGACGGGTGGGGGTGCGGGCCGGAGCCGGATTGACATTTTCAAACTGAAACACGCCCAATCAAACCCTTGCAACGAAGTGTACCCATGGCTACATTCTGTGGTCGAAGCTGCACATAAAGGTGTGAACCCACGGATCATGAGCGACGCCGTCATTACCGAACCGTCCGATCTGACCGCCTCGCTGACCGGACGGACCACCCGTGCGGGACAGGAGAGTTTGCGCGGCCAGCGCAAGGGTATTCGCGGCTTTTTACCCTTCGCGGGGCCGGCCGTCATCGCCTCGGTCGCGTATATGGATCCGGGCAATTTCGCGACCAACATCCAGGCCGGGGCGGGCCATGGTTACGGGTTGCTGTGGGTCGTGGTGCTGGCGAACCTGATCGCCATGCTGGTCCAGTCGCTGTCCGCGCGTCTGGGCATTGTCACGGGACATAGCCTGGCGGCGTTGTGCCGGGCGCATTTTCCCCGGACGGTCACCCTGGCGATGTGGGTCGTCAGCGAGGTCGCCGCGATGGCCACCGACCTCGCCGAGACGATCGGCGCCGCCATCGGCATCAGCCTGCTGTTGGGGTTGCCGCTGCTGACCAGCCTCACGATCACGATGCTGATCACATGGGCGCTGCTGGCGCTGCAACGCCGCGGGTTCCGCCCGCTGGAGCTGGTGATCGCGGGGTTCGTCGGCCTGATCGGTCTGTGCTATTTGATCGAGCTGTTCATCAGCCCGCCGGATTGGCGGCTGTTCGCGTGGCATGCCGTGGTGCCTGAACTGAAAGGCGCCGATGCGCTGACGCTGGCGGTCGGGATCGTGGGGGCCACGGTGATGCCGCACGCGATCTATTTGCACTCCGCGCTGATGACCAACCGCGTGCCAACCAAAACCGACGCCGAGAAAGCCACGGTGCTGCGCCATTCGAACACCGAGGTGCTGATCGCGCTCGGGTTCGCCGGTCTCGTGAACATGGCGATGGTGACCATGGCCGCCTCCATGTTCCATGACGGCCATCCCGAAGTCGCGGAGATCGAGACCGCTTATCACATCCTGCTGCCGCTGATGGGCGGGTTCGCCGCGATGGTGTTCATGACGTCGCTGCTGGCCTCGGGCGTGTCGAGTTCCGTGGTCGGCACCATGGCGGGCCAGACCATCATGGGCGATTTCCTGACGATCCGGACGCCGCTGTGGCTGCGCCGGCTGCTGACGATGCTGCCCGCGTTCGTGGTGGTCGCGTTGGGGGTGAACGCGACCAAGGCGCTGATCCTGAGCCAGGTGGTGCTGAGCCTCGCATTGCCAGTGCCGATGATCGCGCTGCTGCTGCTGGTGTTCCGGCCCGCTCTGATGGGGGCGTTCCGGCCCAACCTGTTGACCCGCGTGGGGGCGAGCGTCGCGACCTTGGTGGTGCTGGCGCTGAACATGGTGTTGCTGGTTCAGCTCGCGGGCTGACCCGGACGGGCTTGACCCGCATCGGCGAACGTCTAGCGTGGCGGTCGATGGGCCTTCCCCCTCCCGCCTCGGCCATGCCCGTGGGCATGCCAATGAGCGCGGGACAACAGCGAATGATAATGAACGATTCCCCCACCACACCTCATGCGTCCTCCGACACCACCGTCTCGGCGCGGATACGCGAACGGCTGATCCGCGCCAAATACAAATTCAACGCCAACGACAATATCTCGGCCTTCATCGAACCGGGTGAGATCGAGGCGCTGTTGGACGAGGTGACGGGCAAGATGAACACCGTGCTGGAGAGCCTGGTGATCGACACCACCAGCGATCACAACACCCGTGACACCGCCGCGCGCATGGCGAAGATGTATCTGACGGAAATATTTCGGGGCCGTTACGCGCCGGTTCCCTCGGTGACCGAATTCCCGAATATCGAATGCCTGAACGAGCTGATGATCATCGGCCCGATCACGGTGCGCAGCGCCTGCAGCCATCATTTCTGCCCGATCATGGGGCGGCTGTGGATCGGGGTGATGCCAAACGCGCACTCCAATTTAATTGGGCTGTCGAAATACTCGCGGCTGGCCGAGTGGATCATGAGCCGGCCGCAAATCCAGGAGGAGGCGATCACCCAGATCGCCGATTTGCTGATGAACCGGGTGACACCGGATGGGCTGGCGGTGGTGATGGAGGCCGATCATTTCTGCATGCACTGGCGCGGGGTTAAGGATTCCGCGACCAAAATGATCAACAGCGTGATGCGCGGGTCATTTCTGAAGGACGCGTCGTTACGGCGTGAGTTTCTCGCTCTTATTCGCCTGAACGCCTGAGGATATCATGCTCGTTCGCTGCCTGTATGCCAGCCGGTCTTTGGCACCGCTCACGAAAGCGGTGAAGGAGTCGATCCTGAAACAATCGCGGCGGAATAATCCCGCGCGCGGCATCACGGGCGTGCTGTGTTACACCGATGATCTGTTCCTGCAGATGCTGGAAGGCGGGCGTGACGCGGTGTGCGAGTTGTTCGCGCGCATCGTCGGCGATCCGCGGCATCGGGAGGTGCGCATCCTGGTTTATGATGAGATCTCGGAACGGCGGTTCGGCGGCTGGACCATGGGTCAGGTCGATATCAGCCGGGTCAATCCGGCTCTGCTGCTGAAATATTCCGAGAAGCCGGTGCTGGATCCGTTCATTTGTCCGGGGACCGCGACGATCGCGATGCTGCATGAACTGGTCGACACCGCCTCCATCGAAAGCCGGGGGAATTAAGATCAACCGACGTAACCAATGACTCTTCCATCGGTTACGTCAGTTGATATTGCGCGCCGGGTTGGCCGGCGGCGGTGCGCGGAAATGAGACCCGATCCCGGCCAATGGTTGTATTGCCCGGCGACATGGTGTTCCTGAGGTCCATCGTCGGCTTCAGCGGGTTGGAATCGGGACCCGCGTCCGGCGCCTGACGCCGCGAACCGGTTTCCCGTTTTGGCCACGACATAAGGTCCGACCAAGCCCATGACAGAGCCCGCCGCCCGCACGATGCCGAAGGAGCCGGATCAGGCGATCCGGTTCGGCAAAGCGCGCTCAGCGCAGTCGGGCGCTCTGCTGGAAGATTACGTCGAGCTGATTTCCGACCTGCACGCGCTGAATGGCGAGGCGCGGCCAACCGATATCGCCCGCCGTCTGGGCGTGTCGCACGCGACCGTGATCAAGACGATCGGGCGGTTGAAGCGCGAGGGGCTGGCGGTCGCCAAACCCTATCGCGGGGTGTTTCTGACCGAACCGGGCGAGCATTTGGCGGACCGGGTGCGGGCGCGCCATCGCGTGGTGGTGGATCTGCTGCTGGCGGTCGGGGTGCCGTCCGAGGCGGCGGAGCTGGACGCCGAGGGGATGGAACACCACGTCTCGGATACGACTCTGGCGGCCTTCGCGGCGTTTCTGGAAGGGCGGCGGGTTTAGCGCGGTTTCGGCGAGCATCTTTATCCGACGAGATGTATCCACCTGATCGGACGATGCTCTAACATTTTGTTTGGGCGAGCCTCCTTATCCGACCAGGTGGGTCCACCTGATCGGACGATGCTCTGGCACCAGCCGCGCTCAGCCGGTGTCCTGGGAGGGGCGGAGCGCGAGCAACGGCCGCTCCAACCAGCGGTACGAAGCCCAGGATAAAACCCAGATGACGATCGGAGCGAGGATCAGGCAGACGGTCGCGGACAAGCCAAGGGGGCGGCGATAGAAGGAAAACGCCTCCAGCAGCGGTAAATGAATGAGATAGATGCAATAGGATTGCTCGCTGACGCGGCGCGCGAGCACCCCGATAAGGGGAAACGGACGGATCGCGGCGGCGGCGGTCGGCAGCATCAGGACGAACCCGAAGGACACCAAATCGAACATGACGGTATCGGCGATGGGGCCGTGCGACAGCGGGGTGAGACCGGTGTCGAAGAAAGCGAGGCCGACGCAGACGGTTTCGAGCGCGAGGCCGATCGCCAGCAAAGGGGCGTGACGGGATTTGGGGAGCCAGCCCACGGCCTCGGCTCCCGCGGCGGCCACGCCAAAGGCGATCGCATCGAGGCGGTAGAACACGACTTTTCGCGTCACCTCATCCCAGGGCCCGCCGGCCGGCATTCCGAGGCGTAGCAGCAGCGGGCCGATCAGGAACACGATCACGCTGATCCAGAACCAGCGTCGCCCGAACCGCGCCACGCCCGTCAGCAGGAGGGTCGCGAACAACAGGTAAAACCACTCCTCGATCGTCAGCGACCACGTCGCGCCGAACCACGGCGAGACCATGGGCCATGCGAGGTTCTGGGTCAGGGTCGCGAACCAGGGCAGCACGCGGGCCAGCTCCTGCTGGTCCGGTTCCCAGAATTTGGGCGGCCAAACCACGGCCAACACGATCAGGCACAGAAAATACAATGGCAGCGTGCGGATCCAGCGGCGGGTCAGGAACACCAGCCAGGCGCGGATCGTGGGTTTTCGTTGGATGATCCGCAGCAGCAGGCGGCCGATCAGGAAGCCGCTAAGGACGAAAAACAGCTCCACCCCGAAGAAGCCCCAGCCGACGATCCAGACGGGGGCGGTCACCTCATACCAGAAGGCGATGGCGCCGCCGCCATGCGCCATCAGCACCATCAGGATCGCCAGGGACCGGACGAGATCGAGACCGGCCGCGCGCGATTCGCGGCGTTCTGGCGCATCAGCGTGGGTCATGGGTCCGGGGTTACGATCCGCCGCGGGACAAAAACGCGCGGGCGCGGCGCAACGGCGCGGTCAGGCGCCAGGACCGGGATTGGCGGAGCGCGGTCAGCTCGCGCCGCGGCGCCGCGAGTTCGGCGTTCTGGACACCGGATTCGACCGGCCTGGCGACACCCGTCTTTCGCAGCACCACATCGCAGAACATGCTGGTCTGCAACGCGAAATAGTGCATCGTCCAGTTTTGCGCGATCATGAACTCATGTGCCGCGTAAATAACGCCATAGGGGACGTCCGCGCCGAGGTGGTCGACCAGAACGTAGTCGTTGAGCACGAGGTAGCCGTCGGGGCGAATCTTTTTCGCGGCGGCGGCGAGGTCGCGGCGCACGGCGTGGTAGGAATGATCGCCGTCGATATAAAAGACGTCGACGCTGTGGTCTGGCAGTTGGTCGATGCCGGCGTCGCTCTCGGCCTCGATCACGGCGACCTGGTCTTTGGCGATTTCGGCGGCGAAAATCCGGCGGTAGAAGTCACCATGGGTGCCGCCGCTGAACAGGACCGCGATGGGTTTGCCCCAAAGCTCCGGCTGTTCGTGGATTTTGAAATGGTCGATGGCGATGAAACGGGCGGGCTGGCAGATGTCCAGGATTTTGCGCGAGAACGTGCCGAGACCGACGCCGACCTCGGCGATCACGGCGTTTTTGGGCAGTAACGGCAGCAGTTCCATCCGGTCGCGCAGGACGATGGCGCCCGACACCAGGCCGGTTGGTAGCTCGGGAACGGGCTCTGGTACCGGCATCGGGTCCCCCTTTTCCAGACCCTTATCCGTTCGTGTGCGGGCGGGCAATCATCGGGCTAGCCGCCTGGGCCGCGGTTATGTCGGTTGGGCCGCGGGCATGTTGGCGCCTGGCCGCGGGCCGATCAGACGGATCAGGCGCGGCATGGGGTCCGATCGCTTTGGGTGACAGACGACGCGCTGAAACGCGCGACTCCCGCGTCAGGGCCGGCTCAATCTCATGCGAAACGGAGGCGCGCGATCAGTCGCTTTGCGCGGCGTTCAACAACGACGGATGAATGCGCGGGCCGGTGCCCGAACCGTTGTCCGCGGTTTTGTCGGCGGGCCCAAGTGCCGCGCTGGCCCGGACGGCGGTGGGCCGGTCGAGCGCCCTCGCCTGCTCGAGCACCGCGACCGTGGCGGCGTAAGCCTGCTCATAGGATTCGAGCAGACCGTTATCCTGAAGCGCGGCCGCCGGTGGCGCGGCCGGATCGGCCTGGCCGGGTTTGGGCGCGCGCGTGGGATACGGGCGGGCATGGAGAGGGGTGGGGTTTGGCGCGACGGGCGCGGGTCGCGCGGCGGCGGGGGTCGCTGCTTGCGCGGCGTGTTCGGCGCGCGCGGCCTGGTCGGCGGCGACCATCACGGAGTGGTCTTTGCGGGTACAGCGGATTTCCTGGCAAAGCGTCAGCAAAACCCGGGTTTGCGCGGTGCTGACGACGCGCATGCGGATGGATTCGTTTTCAGTCAGCGCGTGGGTATCGATTCTCTTGAACGTGTCCAGCAGCATGAAATGATGCCCAATGATCTGGCTGGCGAGCATGGTCATGACGGCATTTTGCGGCACGAAGGCCATGATCAGGTTGGTGACGGCGTCGGCGCGGTTTTTTTGCTCGGCCGTACTGAAATTCGGTGAGATCGCGAGGGAATCGACCGTGACTTTCATCAGGGCACCGTTGGACGCGAAGAACTGGTTCATCATGAAATGGCCTTTTTGGCTGGTGGGTTCCTGTTAGATTTGTTGTTAGTTATAATGTCGAAGCGCGTCAAAATAATTATCAGGCCATGCGGGTCAGGCGGCGCGAAGCTGGTCGGAGTCGCGGCCGATGCTGGCGATCGCCAGATCGACCTGGCTGAGGGTGTGCTCATCCTGGCGGAAGGCCACGGCGATGATGCCGGCGGCGTGACGCACGATCCGGGCGGCGACGGGGTCGGTCAGACCGGGCAGCGTCAGCATCACCTGCGACCCGACCTCTCCCTCCATCCCCGAGCGCAAAGCGGCACCGCCGCGCGAGATATCCGACAGCATCGCGCTGGTTTCAGCACCTTGCGGCATGATCAAAGTAACCTCGGTATCCTCGCCAGAGACGCGTTCGTAGCGGCGTCGGAATTCGTCGCCCCGGGTCATGGTGTGGACAAACTGATCAACCTCATCGCGCAAGGATTCGACGATGGCGGCGATGTCGGCGGCAGTGGGGATGGAATTGGGGACGGAGGCTGCCTCAACGGCGTCGTCGTCGTCGCGGGCGGCATCCTTGCGGCGGGACGCGCCCTCGGCGTTTGATTTCGCCACGGCCAGCGCCATGACGGGTTTCAGCGCGGCCAGCGCCACGACGGGTTTCAGCGCGGCCAGGGCCACGACGGGTTTCAGCGCGGCCAGGGCCACGACGTTGCCGCCGCCCTCGGCGATCTGGATCGGCGTATCGACGGCGCCGGTTTGCGCCCGCGCCATGTCGCCGGTGGTCTGCGTCAGGCGGGTGAGGACGCCAGACATCGCGGTGCTGAAATCCCGGGTCAGCCGATCCATGGCGGCCTGACGGCGTTCTTTCGCCGCGCGCTCTTCCAGCCCCACGCGGACGATGCGGCCGCGATCCAGCGCATGGCGGCGTAACGTATCCAGCGCATGGGCCAGGACACCGAGTTCATCGCGTTCGCCCGCGCCCTCGAACTGAACAGTCAGATCTCCCTGCGCCAGACGTTCGGCCGCTTGCGACAGGCCGTGCATCCGCAGCGACAGACGCCGTCCCACGGATTGTACCACGAGGCCGACGGCCAGCATGCTCCAGGCACCCGCCAGCATCAGCACGAGGCCGATGCGCCAGCGCGCGGCGGCCAGATCGGCGGTTCCCGCGGCGGTGCTGATAACCCAACCCCAGGGCGTGAACCGGCTGACGACGGCCAGTTTCGGCGCGTTGCCGGTGCCATCGAGGCGGGCGGCCTCATAAGCGTGGTTGGCGTCCTTCCGATCGCGGGTCAGGGAGGCCAGGGTTGCGAACAAGGGATTGGGCGGCGCCGGGACCTCGGGCATCGCGGCGATGTAATCCGTGGGGTCCGGGATCGGCAGACCCGAGGCATCGGTGATGACGATCGGGTCCTTGTCCGGCTGGCGGATCGCCGTGATGGCGATGAAGGCGGCTTTTTGCGCCTGATCCGGTGTCATGATGCCGGATCGGCCGGCGTCATCATAACTCGCGGCGATCGCGATCGCCGAGCTGGTGATGGCCCGAAGCTCGTTTTCCCGCGCGGCGTCAATGCCGCGGGTTTCCGCGAAGAAGGCGGCACCCAGAAGTCCGCCGATCATCGCGATGGCGATCGCGGTGGCCATGTGGAACCCGGTGACGACGGTTCTGTGCTTCCGGTTCGGGCGAGTGGCGTCGTGCATGGGCGGCGTCCCGATTAAGTGAACAGAAGCCGAACATGCACCCGCCAGTTTAAGGAAAGGTTAATGGCGGCCAGGGTTCGGCGAAAATCGGGACGGTTGCCGCTTATACCAACAGTCACTTCCAATGACCGTTGGTAGTGCGCTTGATTTCGCATGCCGCCGCCGGCCAACCCGGCGCGCGATACCAGCTGACGTAACCGAGGGAAGAGTCCGGTATTATGTAGCAGCCGCCACCAGCCACAATTCACCTTTCGTTCCGGCGCTTCCCACATTTACGGGAGGAAGCAGTGAATAAAGGCGCCATGCGGAAAATGGTTTTAGGTGCGCTTGTTGTACTCGGGTTCGCCGCTTACGCGCCACACGCCGAGGCTGCCATAAGTGGGGCTGTAGCGCATCCACCATGGAGTAACGTGCTCGACCCCGAATACATCGTCGTATGTGATCCGACCGTAAAACCAGACGCTACTGCGGTTATTAGCGATTTCGACCGCGATAGCATGTCTTATGGGTATGCGGTCGGTCGAGACGTAAGGAGAGATCTCGCCGCTTGGCGGTTCTATAGCGTTCAACGCAGTCATTCGATATCCGGACGGAATGACGACATCCCGCAAGATTGGCATTTTTTCGAAATAAGTGGGCTCATTCATGATGGTTTGATGTGTCAGAGAAAAAGAGAGGTCTTTTATTATAGCTGGTGTTTTCCCGTAGTTTACGAACCAAAAGCTGATCTGAAAACTTGCGGCAAGATCCGAAAATCTCGGACGTCGCATTCCCTCAAATCCCTCGGAAAGGCCGGATATCCCATAAGTAATGTCGATACCGTTCTC
The DNA here is from genome assembly GCA_043785025.1 of Acetobacteraceae bacterium. Taxonomy (GTDB): domain Bacteria; phylum Pseudomonadota; class Alphaproteobacteria; order Acetobacterales; family Acetobacteraceae; genus Rhodopila. The sequence continues at coordinate 1,906 of JAYVXQ010000183.1, read as the reverse complement.
ATCAAACCGAGGCAACTGACTGAGCAGCTCATTTATATTGGTGTGTCCAATTTCGAGGAAAACATAGGCTCGCTCCAAAGCGGGCAAGGCATCGGCACTTTTTTTTGCGGCGTTTGCCGAGACGGTTATAATGTCGATCTGTCGATCGCCGGAAATCCAGAGTCGTCGGGTAGTAATCCACAAAGTGAAAGTAAACACGGCGATAGCGATCGTAGAAAAGGCGGCGATCAGCGCGGCGGAAACGTCAATCAATTCCTTGTTGATGTGGACAAATTCGACCGTCCAAGCGCAAAAATCGTTCCAGGTTCGAGAGGCGAGATCAGGGAAGGCGGCGCAGTAGTCTGGATAGGCCTCCTTATTGGGGTGATTATTTTTGTAATCGGTTGCCGATGGACATGGATGTATGATGAAAGGACTTTGCAAATGATACACCGGCAATCCAGCGATAAAAATGCCAAAAATCCAAAGCCAAAGTAGCCATTTCATTTCGCAACGTTCCCCCGTTTATAGGGAGAGCCTGTCTTACAATTCGGCCAGAGTCATCCCCTCCAACTCCAGCACTGTCAGCACGGCCAGGAAGAACGAGACGGCAAATGTTCCGCGAGAGAGTTTCCCCGCGATAGCCGTCTCCGTTTCTTGCAGACCGTGAGCATTTAGCCGCTCTGCCAGTTCCTTGTATCCAACGCCGGCGCGCTTCAACTCAGCTTTCAAGAACCGGCTGGCTTTAGCACCCCACTCTTTTTCACGATCTGTCACGCTCATTTCTACGCTCCGTGAATAATTTCTATGGAAAATGACATATTCCTGTTGACGATACAATCATAGATATATACGGCATTCCGTAGATAATTAACGGATACCGCAAATGAGCCAGCATTTCCTCCTTTCCTCCAAAGCCCGGACGCTCTCCCTGAGCGCCGTCTTCCGCATGACGAATGAGGAAGCCGAGATGACCTTCCGCCGGGTTCGTTGGTTCGACACGGACGGCTTCGCGGTTTGCCCGAAATGCGGATGCCCCACGGTATACGAATGCCGCCGCCCGTCTGGCGCGCTCCGGTTCCGCTGCAAGGCTTGCCGAGGCGATTTCTCCATCACGTCCGGCACGATCTTCGCCCATCACAAGATGCCGCTCCGGCAGTATCTCGCGGCCATCGCTATTTTCGTGAACGAGGTTAAGGGCAAGTCCGCTCTGGCGCTGAGCCGGGATCTGGGCGTGCAATACAAAACGGCGTTCGTCCTGGCCCATAAAATCCGCGAGGCGATGGCGTCGGAACTGAAGGGGATGCAAGTCGGGGGCGAAGGCCGCACCGTGGAGACGGACGGGGCCTATTTCGGCGGCTACATCAAACCCACCAACCACAAGGAAAACCGCCGCGATCGGCGCCTCGCGAAGAACCAGAACGGCAAGCGCCAGGTGGTTGTGGTGGTTCGGGAGCGTGGCGGCCGGACGCTCCCCGCCGTGTTCAAGACGGAAGCCGCCGCAAACGCCTGGATCAAGTCGCGGGTACGGGCTGGCTCGCAAATGATGGCTGACGAAGCGCCGTCATGGAACGAACTGCATGGCCGGTTTGAGATTTCCCGGATTGATCACGGCCAACTCTACAGCACCGGGACCGGCACCTATACGAACGGGGCCGAGTCCTTCTTCTCTCGCATCCGCCGCGCCGAGATTGGCCACTATCACCACGTCTCGGGCGTCTATCTGGTCCGCTATGCCCAAGAGAGCGCGTGGCGCGAGGATCATCGCCGGTTGGATAACGGTCGGCAGGTCCAGCAGATCAGCGGGCTGGCGATGGCGTGCAAGCCTTCCGTGGACTGGTCGGGGTATTGGCAGCGCGCTAGGGTCTGAGTCGACGGGCGGGGCTGCAACCCCGCACACGTCCTTTCGTCAGATGCGCCCATCCGA
>JAYVXQ010000182.1:0-5813 GCA_043785025.1 Acetobacteraceae bacterium | reverse complement strand
CGCCGCGCGGAACGCGATCAGCGCCGCCTCCAACTGATGCGGCGGCAGGATCAGAGTGAGAGTCCCCCGCGCCCGCAACGGCGCCGCCAGCGCCGCGGTCCAGGATCCGATGGTCCCCACATCCGCCCGTTTCGCCGCCTCACGCGCCTGGATGCCCGAAGCCGTCCCGTGCGCCGCGTGATAGGGCGGATTGGCGAACGCATGGTCGAACACCCCACCCACCGGACACGCCGTGAGATCGCCCGCGACGAAGCTCAGACCCGCCAACCCGTTCGCCGCCGCGTTGTCCGCCGCGAGACGGAGCAGCCCGATATCCCGCTCGATACCCGTGCCAATCACCCCGGACACACGGGTCGCGAGACACAGCAACGCCGCCCCCGCCCCGGTCCCCCCCTCCAGCACCCGATCCCCCGCCGCCGCCGGAATCGCCGCCGCCAGCAGCACCGGGTCGATCGCCGCCCGAAATCCGAGTTTCGGCTGGCGATACAAAACCCGGCCGTTCAAGAGATGATCCGTGGAGGTCTCCATGCGCCATCGTAGTCGCGCGTCCGGAGCCTCTGGAACCCCTGAGCGGAAGCACGGATCCCAACGGTCCATAGGGAGGAGGCCCCTGAATTCACCCGCCGCCAAAAGCGCGACCGCTTGACCCGTTTTCCGGCGCGCTCATAAGGTGCCTTCGGCCACGGATATGGCTCCAAGGATATGGTCCCAAGGATATGGTCCCAAGGTTAAGGCCCCAAGGATAAGGCCCCAAGGACAAGGCCCCAAGGACAAGGATTCAATGAATAAGACGTCAGGCGGCCTCGACAATCCTCCCATGGCCCAAACCCAGGCCGCGCCCGCCACGGGAACTCCAGCCGGCGAAGACGCGCTCATTGCGCTCGAGGCTTTGGTTTCTGACGACCTCCGCGCCTGCAACCGCGCCATCGTCGCCCGGATGGACAGTCCCGTCGCCCTCATCCCTCAGCTCGCCGCGCATATCGTGGCGGCCGGCGGCAAACGGCTGCGCCCCTTGCTGACCCTCGCCGCGGCCCATCTCTGCGGCTATCCCGGCCCGTCGGGAGGCTCTCGCCACATCGATCTCGCCGCCTGCGTGGAGTTCATCCACACCGCCACCTTGCTGCACGACGATGTTGTCGACGAAAGCGCGCTGCGCCGCGGCCTCGCCTCCGCCAACGCGATTTTCGGCAACAAGGCCTCCGTCCTGGTCGGCGATTTCCTGTTCGCCCGCGCTTTCCAACTGATGGTTCAGGACGGCTCGCTGCCCGTCCTCGCCATCCTGTCCCGCGCCGCCGCGACCATCGCGGAAGGGGAGGTGCTGCAACTGCAAACCCAGAACGACCTCTCGACGACCGAGGATCAATACCTCGCCGTCGTCCAGGGCAAGACCGCCGCCTTGTTCGCCGCCGCGTGCGAAGTCGGCGCCGTGATCGCCAACCGCCCACAGCCCGAGCAAACCGCGCTCGCCACCTACGGCGCCAATCTTGGCATCGCCTTCCAACTGGTTGACGACGCGCTGGATTACGCCGCCGATCAGGCCACTTTGGGCAAGACCGTCGGCGACGATTTCCGCGAGGGCAAGGTGACGCTGCCCGTCCTCGCCGCCTATCAGGCGGGCGACGAAACCGAGCGTGAGTTTTGGCGCCGCGCGATCGAGGACGCGGATCAGAAGGACGGCGACCTGGAACACGCGCTGGCGCTGATGGCGTCCCGCGGCGCGATCGCCGCCACCCTGAAACGGGCGCGGGAATTCTCGCAAGCCGCGCTGAGCGCGCTGTCCGTTTTCCCCGACACCGAGGTAAGGCGCATCCTGGCCGGCATCGCCGCCTATACCGTCAGCCGGAATCGCTAGACCGTTTTCCGATCGCCATGGCTCGCGGAAACCACCCTGACTCTTTGTTTGGGCGAGCATCTCGATCCGATCAGGTAAATCCACCTGATCGGATGACGCTCTGATCCGAAACCACACAAAAAACGGCGGCGGCACCGCGCCCGCCGTCCTCTCAACTCATACCAATTCCGCCCAGACCTTGATCGCGTCAGGTTGACGCGATCAAGGTCCGCGTTTGTTAAGGTTCAGAGGGCGATTCCCGTCTGAAGTTGGTTCAACTTCAGACGATCGCGCTCGAAACATTGACGCATGCCCAGTCGCGATGCCCGATTGATCTGATCCTTTCCGGATCATTGATGAGGAAATTCCATCCTTCTTGGAAGGCGGCGGCAATGGCGTCGAAGCTGTCCCAGACCAGACGGCTGAGTTTGTTGGCCCGCGGATATTCCCACACGTTCTCCATTGAGTTCAGTTCGGGCTCCATTGAGTTCAGTTCGGACTCCATTGAGTTCAGTTCGGGAGCGTAAGCCGGCAGATGCAATAACGTGATGTTGTCTGGCACACGCGGTTGTCCTCCGGTCTGATGCCGGCCGGCTCCGTCGCAGACCAGCGCGGCATGGGCACATTTGCCGGCGAAATTCCGAACCCCGGGCGCTGTATGGCCCGTACGTGTGACTGGGATCGCCACGCTCATCAGAAGCCTCCTGGGGGTCGTCGCCACCTGAGGCATCGATTCAAATAACAGAGGGATTCGCAACCCCGGAGAGTCGATGTCAACACGGGTTGGTATGGCGCGCTGGGTTGGAGGGTGGCGGCGCGCGAAACCAACAAGAATACCAGCGGGCGTTGGCCCATCGAAGATGGGTCAACAATAAGGACCGTTGGTGTGAGTGGTCATCCGGCTCGATTGCATGGAAACTCGAGCCCCTGTCCGCCTCACGTTCGCAACTGTGCCGGCAACCCGCGTGCCATGGCAATGCGTATATCATGACTTCCATCCGGACACCCCGCGAACAACCCTGTTCCCCGCCCCCCAAACCATGTAAGACACCTTTACATGTCCTGGACCCGCGATCAGAAAGACCCGCTCGAACGCCGCGGCTACCACCACGGCAACCTCCGAGAAGCGTTGATCCAGGCCGCGCAGGATCTGATCGGCGCCAAAGGCCCAGCGGGATTTACGATCGCGGAGGCCGCGCGACTGGCTGGCGTCAGTCCCGCCGCCCCCTACCGCCATTTCCGCGACGCCGAATCCCTGCTCGCCGAGGTCGCCATCCGCGGCTTCAACGCCTTCCACGACCGCCTCGCCGCCACCCTCGCCAACGCGCCCGCCGATCCAGCACGCGCGGCGGAACAGGTCGGCCGCGCCTATCTCGCCTTCGCCCGCGACGAACCGGCCTTTTACGCCGCGATGTTCGAGGCGCGGATCGCCCGCGAGCCTTACCCCGAACTGCAAACCGCCGGCGATCGCGCCTTCAGCGTGCTGCGCGGCCTCGCCGTGCGCCTCGCCGCCGCGGCCCCTATCCAGCCCAAACCGCCCGCCTTGATGATCGCCTTGCACATCTGGTCGACCGCCCATGGCATCACCTCATTATTCGGCCGCACCGACGCCTCCCGCCGTCCTTTGCCGATGAGCACCGAGGATTTGTTGGAGGCCGCGTTGCTGGTTTATCTGCAAGGCCTCGGGCTCGTACCCGGCGAAATCGGCGCGGGAAACTCTTGACGAATGGCTTCGGCCCGTTATATGTAAATGTGTCTTACATTCACATGAGGCACCGATGGTCACCGCCACGAACACGCAATCCTACCAAAACTCCGCCTGGGGGCAGGGGCCGGCTTGGCAAAACCAGGCTCAATCAGGCCAACCACCCGTCTGGAATCCGCCCTTTTGGCACCCTGACGGCATGAGCCGGCCCGCCGGCATCGCTTTCATGGTGCTCGGCTTCGCTTTGTGGTGGCCGGTCGGCCTCGCCTTTCTGTTTTTCATGATCGCGTCCGGCCGCATGGGCTGCCGCCGCCGCCGCTGGAGCCAGGATATGAACCAAAACCCCGCCGCCGCTGGAAACTGGTCCGCCCCCTGGTCTAATTTCTCCTGCAACTGGGGTCCCAAGGCCGGTTCGGGCAAACCCGCCTCCTCTGGCAACCACGCCTTCGACGACTATCGCGCCGACACGCTGCGCCGCATGGAAGAAGAACAGGCCGAGTTCTCCGGCTTCCTCGACCGCCTGCGCATGGCCAAGGATAAAGCCGAGTTTGACCAATTCATGGCCGAACGCCGCCAGGCCCCAAGGCCGCCCATGGCATCCGACCCGGCGCCGTAAGCCTGAGGCCGCGTTAACACAAATCTAACCGTACCCACTTAAACAGAAGCGCGCCAGGCTCAACCCTGGCGCGTTTTTCGTGCGTGGCGCGGCTCTTGCTTACAACCGTACCCACATGGATACCCACACGCGTAATGCCCATGGCCGCACGCCCGATCGCGGATCCGGCATGCACTGGAGGGCTTTCCGCGCGTGACTGACTTGGGTAGGAACGGCGGACGGACAAATAAGGAACCGTAACAAATGGCTGGTGTCGACATTCTCGCGCAGGCGTTCAGCGGAGCAAATGCCGCCTTCTTGGGCGAGCAATATGCCCGTTGGGTGACCAATCCCACCTCGGTCGACCCCAGCTTCGGCGATCTGTTCGACGCCATGGACGATGAGGCGCGCGCGGTTCTGGCTGATGTCGCCGGCGCGTCGTGGTCTCCGGCCTCCGTTGAACCCGTCACGCCATCCCCGGTGCAAACCGCCGCCTCCCACGAACAGGTCCGCGCCGCCACCATCGCTTCGTTGCGCGCGCTGATGCTTATCCGCTCCTATCGCGTGCGCGGCCATCTCGAAGCCCGCCTCGATCCGCTTGGCCTGCAAATCCCCGCCCCGCACGCCGAGCTCGACCCCCGCACCTACGGCTTCACCAACGCCGATCTCGACCGCCCGATCTTCATCGACAACGTGCTTGGCCGCGAAACCGCCACGTTGCGCGAAATCACCCGCATCCTGCGCGATACCTATTGCGGCTCCATCGGCGTCGAGTTCATGCACATCCAGGACCCCGAGCAAAAATCCTGGGTTCAGCGCAAGGTCGAGGGCGCCCCCTGGCTCACCGCCTTCGACGCCAACGCCAAACGCACCATCCTGGCGCAATTGACCGAGGCCGAGGGATTCGAGGCGTTCTGCCAAAAACGCTATGTCACCACCAAGCGCTTCGGGCTTGAGGGAGGCGAGGTCACCATCCCCGCCATCCACGCCATCATCGAAACCGCCGTACGCGGCGGGGTGCGGGAGGTCGCGATTGGCATGCCCCACCGCGGCCGGCTCAACACGCTGGTCAACATCGTCAAGAAACCGCTGACCGCCTTGTTCTCGGAATTCGGCGGCGAGAGCTTCAAGCCCGATGACGTGCAGGGCTCCGGCGACGTGAAATACCATCTGGGCACCTCGACCGATCAGGAGATCGCGGGGGCCATGGTGCATCTGTCGCTGCAGCCCAACCCCTCGCATTTGGAAGCCGTCGATCCCGTGGTGATCGGCAAGGTTCGCGCGCGGCAGGATCGCGCCGGCGACACCCAGCGCCGCGGCTCCGTCATGGCGATCCTGATGCACGGCGACGCCGCCTTCGCCGGTCAGGGACTCGTTTACGAAACCCTCGCGATGAGCCAGTTGATCGGCTACCGCACCGGTGGGACCGTGCATCTGATCGTTAACAACCAGATCGGCTTCACAACGGTTCCCGCGCACGCCTATTCCGGCCTGTATTGCACCGATGTCGCGAAATCGATCCAGGCGCCCGTGCTGCACGTCAACGGCGACGACCCCGAAGCGGTGATGTTCTGCGCCAACATGGCCGCCGAATTCCGCATGCGCTTCGCCGCCGACATCGTCCTCGACATCGTCTGCTACCGCCGCCACGGCCACAACGAAACCGATGAGCCCGCCTTCAC
>JAYVXQ010000181.1:0-5822 GCA_043785025.1 Acetobacteraceae bacterium | reverse complement strand
GGCAGAGCCCGATCCTTCCCTACCGCCCGCTATCGCCCGGTATGGTATCCGCGAACTGTCCGTCCGGCGGCAGGGCCGCGATTTCGGCGATCAGTTTGCGGGTCATCGCCTCCCCGAACGTTCTGAAATCCCGCACCTCCAGCACAAAGCTGCCCGGCCCGCCGGTCACGTTCTCGCGATAGTAATTGGGCAGGCCGCCGGGTGGTTGCACATGGGCGAAGGTCCAGGACACCGGGTGTTCATTGATGATGGCCAGGCCATTCACGGTGATGCCCAACGCGACGGCGTCGTCGCGGGCGGCGGTGACCTCCCGTCCCGCGTTGGAGGTGCCGTCGCCGCAGACATCGATCGTGCGGCGGGCCGCGTTGACGTTGCTTTCGGCGAACATCGCGACGGCGTGGTCGATGCCCGCGCCGATCGCGGTGCGGCCCCAGAACGATCTCGGCGCCGCCTCCAGCTTTTTCGCGAAGGCGGCGGCGCTGGGGGCATCGCGGATGATGGCCCAGTCCAGCACGGTCCGCACCTCAAACGCGCTCGCGAACTCGACATAGGCGACGGCGATCGCGCCCATCGGTCCGCTTTTGATCGCGTTCAGAACCTTTTCGTTGGTGAACGCGCTGGTATAGCCGATTTTTTCGAGCTGAAATTCGTTGTCGTCGATGCTGCGCGAGACGTCGGTGACCAGCACCAACGCGAGATCGACCTCATCCGACGCGCGCGCAAGCGAGATGAACAGCGCCATGGCGATCACTAAAACTGGGACGCACAGCAGTAACCGCCTCATCGACCGACGCCTCCGTCAGATAAACCAGCGGAGTGTTTGGCCGATGAGCGCCGTTGTCCAGAGAAATCAAGCGCGCTCTATTGGCTGGACCAGATGATGCGGTGGATCCAGGTGATCTCCGGCAAATCGAACGTGTAATCGGGATGCGCGGGGTTGAGGCTTTTTACCTCGATCCGGCGGGCCGATTGGCGGACCAGTTCCTTGGCCATGACCTCCCCGCCCGTGGTGCGGACCACGACGCGGTCGCCGCGGCGGATGGGTGAGGCGGGGGAGACGATGACCTGGTCGCCGTCGCGATAGACGGGCTCCATCGATTCACCGCTGATTTCCAGGGCGTAGGCGTTGGGATCGCCGATTTCCGGCAGGCTGACCTCATCCCAGCCGCCGCCGACCGGGTAGCCGCCATCGTCGAAATAGCCTGCGCCGCCGGCCTGCGCGAAGCCGATCAGCGGGATGCGCCGGTGCACCATGCGCTGCACCGCGTTGGGCGACAAAGCGCGCGCGCCGGTGACCAGGGACGTGAACGCCTCCAGGCTGGCGCCGGTCGCGTTCAGGATTTTGGCGACGCTTTCGGTGCCAGGCCAGCGTTCATGCCCGTCGGAGGTCCGGCGTTTGGACTTATTGAATGTGGTGGGGTCGAGACCCGACCGCTTGGCGAGGCCGGAGGCGGACATTCCGTGCTCCGCCGCCAATGCGTCGATCGCGCGCCACACATCTTCATGCTTCATGACCATCATCCTATCTGGCATCGCATCTGGCATCAAATACAGGCCCGTTGAGGGCGGTTTTTACCGGACCCAGGAAAACAGAGCTGTTGAACCCCGAGTCCCTCTGGCGGCAAGGCGCATTGTCCTAGGAATCGTGTGAAAAAGAAACAGAAAAAATGCAGGTGTAGTCTTGCCATAGTATGCAACCTATGGTTTAATTAATGCGTCGTTAAGTCTGTTTTATCAGTCCGCCGCGTGTGGCGGGGACCAGGGAAAAAACGCCATGAATGCTCAGCTCTCCCTCGCTTGTCCGCGCGTGATCGCCAAGGCGCCGCCGCGGACGCAGCCGTTTCACTCGGCGGAGGAGGCGTGGTTCTGGACCATGGCGGCGTTGCGGGCGCGGCGCGATGGCGGGCGGAACAGCGGGTATCGTTCCGCCTTCGCCCGGCCGTGCGAGCCGGATGACGTGGTGAAATGCCTGGATGGGTTGTATCGCCAGCGCCGGATCGATCTGGTGCACGCGCGGATCCTGCGGGTCTGGGGGGAGCGGCAGGCGGCGCCGAACCCGGCCTATGCGACCGAGCAATGCGACTTTGGATTGTGGCGCGAGGCGCTGGAGCGGTTGGAGTGGCCGTTGCGGGTCAAAGGTATTGTTGCCTGATTTTTCGATGTTATTTTTCGTCAGTTTAGGAAATATTTTCGTTGACAGGAAACGTAACCGTAAGTTAGAACCAATTCATCGACGGGCGAGGTGCGTCCGCTGACCCACTGAAGCCCTGTTCCCATCCACCCGTAAAGGCCGCGACCAGCAATGGCGCGGCCTTTTTTCATGAGGATTCTCCACCATGGCCTTCTCGATCCGCGATCTTTCGGTGCTCGCTTACGCCAACGGGTTCACGCTGTGGCATTTCAAGGCGGGGACAATTTCCCTGTCCGACGTCGAAACCACCAATTTCTTCGCCGGGGCCAGCGACATGATGGCGTGCGGGGACATGATCATGGTGTCCGGTGCCGCCGGGGCGAAGATCCTCTGCGTCGCGTCGGTCGCGCAGGACAAGGTGGCGACCGGTCCGTTGCATTGACCGATGCGGGGGGCGGTTCGCGTGCGCGCAAGCGGGGCCGCCTGGTTCGATGATTCAGCGTCCGAGGTTAGTCGTTGCTTGATTTAATTATCTTTATCAATCACCTCGTTACAGCGATCTCACATCTCAAACACCCGGCATTGCGCGCCTTGATCCAGCCGATGCTGACCGCGATGATCCTGATCGGGGCGTATGGCGGCTATCACGTGGTGCGGGAATCCAGTGTGGTGGGCGGGCTGACCGTCGCCTTCGTGGAATCGAACGCCGACCGGATCGCACGATTTCGCCACAGCGAAGCGGTGGCGATGCAGATGGAAATCCAACATCTGGCGAAATCGAATTTGATCATCGATCGCCTGATGGGGCAATTCGTGGCGCAGGCGCCGACCATCGCCCGCGCGCGGTTGGGGGTGATCCATAATGGCGCCTATGGCGTCACCGGACTTGGCCTGCTGCGCTACGACGTGACGAACGCGGTGGCCGGCGCGGGTCACGCGGCGGGCCCGCTGGCCGAGAACCGGTCGCTGGCGGAATGGAGCGATTTTCTACCGGATTTGCTGGCCGGCGAGTGCAAGAAAATCGTCATCAAGGACATGGAAAACACCGCGGCGCGGGCACGCCTGGAAGAGTTGAAGGTCGGCGCCTTCCTGTCCTGTCCCGTCGCGGATATCGGCAAGCGGCTGTTGGGCTCGGTGGCGGTGTATTGGGACGAGGGCACGTATGTTCCGAGCGGTGCGGAGATGGATCGGCTGATCAACACGGGCAAAAAAGTCGGGCTGCTGATCGCGGCGATGCTGGATTTGCGGAAAGCGCCGCCGCAGGAGGAGACTGACCCTGGCATGGCGCGGAACTCTCGGCCATAAGGCCAGATAATGATTGGATTATTGACCTCGGCGGCACTGCCGCTGTTGCGCCGCCTGGACCCCGAGCGGGCGCATGGCCTGGCATTGCGGGCGCTCGGGTTGGGTCTGGCGGGGGCCGCGCCGGACGACGACGATCCGATTTTGGCGGTGACGGCGATGGGGCGGACATTCCGCAATCCGATCGGACTGGCCGCCGGGTTCGATAAAGGCGCGGTCGCGACGGCGGGCTTGATGCGGTTGGGTTTCGGCTTCGTCGAGACGGGGACGGTGACCCCGCGGCCGCAGCCCGGCAATCCCAAACCGCGGATTTTCCGGCTGACCGAGGACGCGGCGGTGATCAACCGGCTCGGGTTCAATAACATGGGGCTCGACGCCTATGTCCTCGCGCTGAAAGCGGTGGCGGCGCGGCCGGTGCCTCTGGGCGCCAATGTCGGCATTAATAAAGAGGGTGCGGATCCGGAGCGGGATTATCCCGCGCTGATCGCCGCGGTCGCGCCGCATGTGGATTATGTGGTGATCAACGTGTCCTCCCCGAACACGCCGGGGTTGCGCGATTTGCAGAGCGAGGCGCGGCTGGACGCGATCCTGGCGGCGGTGGCTGAGGTGACGGATCGCCCGCCGGTGCTGGTGAAGATCGCGCCGGATTTGTCGCGAGACGGGCTGGCGTCGGTGGTGGAGACCTGTGTCGCGCGCAAGGTCATGGGGTTGATCGTGGGCAATACGACGATCTCGCGGCCCGCCGGATTGCGCTCGGCATGGGCTGGGGAGGCGGGGGGGCTGTCCGGAGCGCCGTTATTCGAGCTGTCGACCGCAGTGCTGGCGCGAGTGTTTTTGCTGGCGCGCGGACGGTTGCTGTTGATTGGGGCGGGCGGCGTGGCGTCGGGCGCGGATGCGTTCGCCAAAATCCGCGCGGGGGCCAGTCTGGTGCAGCTGTATACCGGCTTCGCCTATCACGGGCCGGCGTTGATCCCCCGGATGAAGACCGATCTGGCGGCCGCCTTGCGCATGGGCGGTTTCGCGTCGGTGCGAGACGCGGTAGGCACCGGGGCTATTGACTTGGCGGGATGACGACCGATGCGGTTTCTGGATGGATTTGCCCCTTTGGCGGCGGAATATGATGGGTTCGTGCTCGATCTGTGGGGCGTGATCCATGACGGGGTGAACGCGTTTCCGCATGCCGTGGAATGCCTGGGGCAGTTGCGCGCGGCGGGGAAGAAGACGCTGCTGCTGTCTAACGTGCCCCGTCCGAATGACGCGGTGCGGACGATGATGCGCAGGATGGGGATCGAGGACGGGCTGTATACCGGCATCCTGACCAGCGGTGAGGCGGTGCGCAACGCGCTGCGCTTGCCGCCGGACGCCTGGTGGGCGGCGTTGGGTTCGAGGGTGTTCCATTTGGGGCCGGAGCGGGACCGGCCGGTGCTGGAGGGGTTGCCTCTGACGATCGCGGACACGCCGGGCGAGGCCGATTTCGTGTTGAACACCGGTCCGGACGATCATCGTAACCCCAGCGATATCAATGAATTTGAGGCGGTGTTGCGGGACTGCATTCGCGCAAGCTTGCCGATGGTATGTGGCAACCCGGATCTGGAGGTCATTCGCGGCGGCGTTCGGGTGCTGTGCGCGGGGGCTCTGGCGGTGCGCTACCAGGCGTTGGGCGGGGATGTCCGGGCGTTGGGGAAACCGGATCCGGCGGTGTACGCGCCGGTGCTGGCGCAGTTAGGATTGCCGAAGGCTCGGGTGCTGGCGGTGGGAGATTCGTTGCGGACGGATATCGCGGGCGCGGCGTCCGTGGGTCTGGCGTCGTGCTGGGTTCTGGACGGGCTGCATGGCGAGGTATTGCGGCGGCCAGACGGGTCGTATGATCCGGCCGAGGTCACGGCCCATGCGACGGAAGCGGGAATGGCCCCGGTCGCGGCGATCGCCAGGTTTTCCTGGTGACTATCTTAAAGTAACAGATCCCAAAGGGCCTCGCCCTTTGGCGGGGTTTGGGGCGGCGCCCCAACCTTACAACCGGAGCAACCCGCATGACCTCACACTGGGTTGGCACCTGGGCCGCCACGCCCGCACCCGCCGACGGCGTCGCGCTGTCCAGCCCGACAATCCGGATGTTCCCCCGCATCAGTATCGGTGGCGATACGATCCGCCTACGGTTGTCGAACGCGGCGGGTTTGAGCGACCTGGTGATCGGTGCCACCAGCGTCGGGCTGCGCGGCGCGGGCGCGTCGTTCAAACCAGGAACGCATCGCGCGGTTACCTTCATGGGGCGGGCAGAGGTGAAAATCCCCGCGGGGGCTTTCGCGGTCAGCGATCCCGTTGCGTTGACGGTGCGCCCGCTGGACGATTTGGCGGTCAGTGTGCATATCCCCAACGATCTGCCCGCGAG
>JAYVXQ010000180.1:0-17620 GCA_043785025.1 Acetobacteraceae bacterium | reverse complement strand
CGCCAGCGCGGTCTTCGCCAGACGAGCCGATATTCCAACCCGCAACGCCCCGGTCAGCAGCTTCAAAAGCGCCCATCGTCCATTCGCGTCCAGGCGATCCAACCAACCCGCCAAATGCTCCGAAAGCCTCGACCGATCCATCACCATCAGGCGATCGACGATCTCGCTCAACGACGGCGGGTCCTCGTCAATCTCACCGCCGGTCGGCTCCGGCCACAGCAACGCGACGGTCTCCGCCGTATCGCCCACGTAATCACGCGAGAACGCATATAATTCATCCCCAACATGAGGCCGGATCAACTCCCGTAACGTCTGACGAACCGGAAATTGAAACGGCATGGCATCGGTCAACGCCGCCAGCGCCCAACCGCGATCGGGATCGGGCGCCGCCCGAAAATAATCCGTGATCAACTTCAATTTCGCGTTTCGCGCGGGGGTGTAAGCCAACCGCTCCAACAGCGCGGCGAAGAGTTTCATTCGCCTTCATCCTCCCGCCCAATGAGCGCGAGGGCGCGGGCCGTGCGCCCCATCTGCTTCACCGCATGCACAATGCCTTCTTCCCGGCCATGCGTGACCCAGATTTCTCCCGCCCCGGTGTCTTCAATCGTCGTTAAGATCTCGGTCCAATCCGCATGATCCGAAATCACCAGCGGAAGTTCGACACCCCTCTGCCGGGCGCGCGCTTTCACCCGCATCCAACCCGAGGCAAACGCCGTCACCGGATCCACCAAACGCCGCGACCACCGATCCGCCAGCGCCGATGGTGGCGCGATCACGATCTCCCCGGCCAGCTGCCGCGTCGCGTCAGGACCGACGGGCGAAACCTCCCCGAGGTCAACACCCAGGCGTTGATACAGCTCGCACATCCGAAGGAGCGCGCCGTGAAGATAAATGGGCTTGCCATACCCCGCCCGCCGGAGCAGCGCGATAATCCGCTGCGCCTTACCCAGCCCATAGGCGCCCACCAAATGGGAACGATCCGGGAATGTCGCCACCGAGGTCAACAGCCGGCCAATTTCCCGATCATCCGGTTCATGCCGAAACACCGGCAAACCGAAGGTCGCTTCCGTTACGAACAAATCGCAGCGTCGCACTTCGAACCCCGCCGCCGTCGGATCCGAACGCCGCTTATAATCCCCGGAGACCACCGCACGCCCGCCGCCATACTCCATCGCGACCTGCGCGCTGCCCAACACATGTCCGGCCGGATAGAGCGTGACCAGAACGTCACCAATCTTCAACGGCACTCCATACCCCAGCGCCTGCTTCGTTTGGCCCGACGCCTCCCCAAGCCGCAGCTTGATGATCTCAATGGTTTCCGGTGTTGCAAGAACCGAGTGATGGCCAGGACGCGCGTGATCCGAATGTCCGTGCGTGATGACGGCCCGATCGACGCCCGCCGGCGGATCGATGAAAAAATCGCCGGGCGCGCAATAAATTCCGCGCGGCGTCGGATACAGCCACGTTTCAAACGGGATCATGCGTCATCCGTCATTCCAACTCTACTCCCCGAAGCCGCGCCCAATGGACCTGAACACCCAATCGCAATACGCTCCACGCGGTTCCTTTGGGAGATGTCCATGACCATCGAATTCATCGGCATGATCGCCTCGGAGGCTAAGTCCGAGGTCCATCCAGCCCAAGGCCCAGTGATCGATCCTGATTATATCGCGCGCTTCGCTCAGGCGCATGAGGCGGCGGGTTTCGATCGCGTCCTGATCGCGCATAATTCGACCGACGCCGACGCGGTTCTGGTGGCGACCCACGCCGCCCAAAACACAAAAACCCTCGGCTTCATGATCGCGCACCGGCCAGGGTTCATCGCCCCAACCTACGCGGCCCGGTTATTCGCGACATTCGACGTGTTTTCCGGCGGACGCGGCGGCATCCACATCATCTCCGGCGGCGACGGCGCCGAGCAGCGCAAGGATGGCGACTTCCTCTCCCACGAGGAACGCTATCGCCGGACGGATGAATATGTCGGCCTGCTGCGCAAGACCTGGACCGCCGACGCGCCCTTCGATCATCACGGACCCTATTACCGCGTCGAGAACGCGTTCGGCCGGGTCAAGCCACTGCAAAAACCCCATATCCCGATTTATTTCGGCGGATCCTCCGACATCGCTATCGAATTCGCGGCCAAACACGCCGATATCTACGCCTTCTGGGGCGAAACCCTCGACCAGGCCCGCGACACCATCTCTCGCGTTCGCGCCGCCTGCGTTCGCGCCGGCCGCGACCCCGCCAGCCTCCGCTTCAGCCTGTCAATGCGCCCCGTACTCGCCGCGACCGAGGAAGCCGCCTGGCAACGCGCCGACCGCATCATCGAGCGGATCCGCGATCTGCGCGGCAACGGCGTCGGCCGCGTTAACGCCAAACCCGACAGCATCGGTTCCAAACGCCTGCTGGAGGCCGCATCCGGCGGCAAAGTGCGCGACAAACGTCTGTGGACCGAGGTCGCGGCCGCCGTCGGCGCGGGCTCCAACACCACGTCTCTCGTCGGCACGCCGGAGCAAGTGGCCGACGCGCTGCTCGACTATCACGCTCTGGGCGTCACCACGTTCCTGATCCGCGGCTTCGATCCGCTGGACGACGCAACCGATTACGGGCGCCATCTACTTCCATTGCTACGCGCGGCCGCCGCCAAAACCGCGATGTCCGCCGCCGCCGAATAACCGTCTCCAGGACGCGCGCCGTGCCGGTCGAGCGATTCGAAACCGTCGTCGTCGGCGGCGGCCAGGCCGGCCTGGCCATGAGCCACTGCCTGGCAAAACACGGACGCCCCCATGTCGTTTTGGAACGGCATCGTATCGCCGAACGTTGGCGCTCGGAACGCTGGGATTCATTACGATTTCAATTTCCAAACTGGGCCATGCGTCTGCCGGAGTTCGCCTACACCGGCAGCGCTCCCAACGATTTCGCGCATCGCGATGAGGTCGTCCGCTTCATCGAAGCCTACGCGAGCTTCATTCAGGCCCCCGTGCGAACCGGCGTCGAGGTCCGCGCCCTTCGACATGATCCCGAAACAAGCCGCTTCCGACTGGACCTTGGCATGAACGAAATCGAAGCCAAGAACGTCGTCATCGCGACCGGTCCCTATCAACGGCCCGCCATTCCCGCCGCGGCCTCCGAACTCCGTGATGTCGTCCAATTCTCCGCCAGCCAATATCGAAATCCCGATCAACTCCCTCCGGGAGGCATCCTCGTCGCCGGCGCCGGCGCGTCAGGCTGCCAAATCGCCGAGGAACTGCTGCGCGCGGGGCGGTCCGTTTATTTGTCTGTCGGACCGCATCGCCGCGTCCCCCGGAGTTATCGCGGCAAAGACATCATTTGGTGGATCGGCGCGCTCGGTCTGGATGAAAAGATCGTTGACCCGGACACCGCCCGCCAACCGCCGTTGCTGCTCAGCGGAGCCTATGGCGGCCGCTCGATCGACCTCCGCGCCTACGCCGCCGACGGGATCACCCTCCTTGGACGGCTGCTGACCGCGCGCGATGGCATCATCACGTTCGCGCCGGATTTGTCCGCGAATCTCGCCGCGGGCGATGAGAGTTATACGGCATTCACGCGCGCCGCCAACGCCTTCGCCGCGCAATCCAACACGCCCGCCACAAGCGACAACAACCCGCCTCCACCCCGCCCCGAACCGCTGACCGCCATCAACCCGATCACCACCCTCGACCCGCGCGCCGCCGGCATCACATCGGTGATCTGGGCTACCGGATACCGTTATGATTTCGATTGGATCCACCTGGATATTTTCGATCGCGATAACGTCCCCCGTCACCATCGCGGCATATCCCCCCTCCCCGGAGCCTATTTCCTGGGCTTGCAATACCTTCACAAGACAAAATCGTCGTTCCTGTCTGGAGTGGGCGAGGACGCCGCCTTCCTGGCCGAACACATCGCGTTAAAAACAAGCGCCGCCGCTGACGGGGACGAAAAAATTGCGATATCATAACGGAAAATATGATATCGATCGCGAAGCAAAGGACACATTGCATGAGCCATCACCGATTGAACCGACGCCAGATCATCGCCGGTGCCGCCGCGGGCCTCATCACTGCCACCGCATGGCCAAAGCGGGCATATGCCGAGGCTAAAATCATCACCGCGGTGCTGGAATCCGAAGCCGTGATCCTCGATCCCCATATGACCACGGCGGCGATCACCCGCACATTCGGCTATCACGTATTCGATACTTTATTTTCCATGGACTCCTCCGGCGCGGTTCATCCGCAAATGGTCGGGGCGTTCGCGGCTTCGGCCGATAAACTGACCTGGGACTTCACCCTCCGGCCGGACCTCGCGTTCCATGACGGCGCGCCCGTCAAAGCCTCGGATTGCGTCGCATCCCTCCGGCGTTGGATGCCGCTCGACAGCCTCGGCCGCATGTTGTCCGCCGCCACCGATACCCTGACCGCGAAGGACGCAAATACATTCATACTGACGTTGAAACGCCCATTCCCGCTTCTGTTGGATGTGTTGGGCAAACCAAACGCCGCCGTGCCGTTCATCATGCCGGAACGGATCATCCCCGCCGGTCGCGCCGAGCGGATCAAGGACATCGTCGGCTCCGGTCCTTTCGCCTTTGACGCCACGCGCTGGCGGCCCGGCGATACCATGGTACTGACCCGGAACGCGCGCTATGTCGCGCGGTCCGAACCGGCGGACTTCCTGTCCGGCGGCAAAAAAGTCGCGATCGATGAGTTGATCCTGAAAACAATGCCCGATGACGGCACCGGCGCATCAGCCCTCATCGCCGGCGAAATCGATTACATGCAATATTTGCCGTTCGATATGATCGACAAGCTGGAGCACACGTCGTCTTTGTCTCTGATGAAACTATCAGGCGTCGATATGTTCCAGGGCAATTTCCGCCTGAACCACGCCAGCGGCCCTTTCGCCGATCCCGCCGTCCGCCGTGTCCTGTGGCATTTGGTCGATCAGGACGAAACGATGCAGGCGATCGGAATTCCGGATCGTTATCGTCTCAAAACATGCCCGTCATTCTGGATGTGCGGTGCGCCGCTGGAAACCGCCGCCGGTTCTGCACCAGCCGAATTTTCCGTCGACATCGCGCGCAAGGCTCTGGGCCAAACAGCCTACCGCGGAGAAAAAGTGATCATGATGCAGGTCGCTGGCTCGATCTCGCAAACCGCGGGAAGTGTCCTCGCCGGTCACATGAAGGCCGCCGGGTTCACCGTTCAGGCGGAATCGATGGACTGGGG
The DNA here is from genome assembly GCA_043785025.1 of Acetobacteraceae bacterium. Classification (GTDB taxonomy): domain Bacteria; phylum Pseudomonadota; class Alphaproteobacteria; order Acetobacterales; family Acetobacteraceae; genus Rhodopila. The sequence continues at coordinate 12,389 of JAYVXQ010000180.1, read as the reverse complement.
CACCGTTCTCGCGCGGCGGGCGAAACGCGAAGGGTGGAGCATGTTTCCGGTCTATTCGAACGGAATCGACATGGATTCACCACTGACCCATTTCTACGCCGCGAATAATTGCTCGGACTACCCGGGATGGAGTTGCGATCCCGCGATCACGAAACTCCTGGAAGACTTCGCCGCCGCCCCCGATCTGTCCGCGCGCAAAAAAATCTCGGATGAGATCCAGGCGGCGGCTTACCAGTTGGTTCCGTCCGTCATGTGGGGCCAATTCGCCCGCCCGTCCGGCTATCGCCGCCGGCTGAAAGGCATGATCGTGAGCGCCTTCCCGATGTTCTGGGGCGTGGACGTATGAAACAGTGGTCCCGCTGGATCTGGATGAAAATGCTCGCTCAAACAAATATTTTGCGCGGTTCCTGGGAGCCAATGCGAGCGGAAACCACGCTATCGCCGCAAAAACCGAAACCCGGCGTCTGCGGCCTCGATCACGGCGTCGATATCAGCCGCCGTGTGGGCGCACGACAAAAACATATTATGTTTCGGATGCATATAAACCCCACGCCGTAACACCTCGGCGCAAAACGCCGAACCCTTGCTGAAGTCAGGATCGTCATCGAACAAAACCATGGGCATCTGTACCGGGCCTGTCTGGCTGATACCAACGCCGCGATGCGCCGCCCGCTCGACCAAACCCAGGCGCAGACGCTCCCCCATCGCGCGCATCACGGCGGGACCATCCACGCGGCGCAATTCGGTCAACGTCGCCACCGACGCGGCCATAGCGACCGCGCCACACCAAAATGATCCGGTTACGAAAACCCGCGCCGCCGCCGCCCGCAACCACTCCCGCCCGGCCACCGCCGCCAGCGCATACCCATTCCCAATCGCCTTGCTGAACGCCGACAAATCCGGCCGGACACCCACGGTCTCCCACGACCCGCCAAGATCGAGTCGAAATCCCGCCCGCACATCGTCCAGGATCAGAACCGCGCCCGACGCATCGCAAGCCCCCCGCGCATGACGCGCGAATTCAGCAGACGGCATGGTCTGCGCCACGCCCAGATCGTGCCGGAACGCCGACACGACGATCGCCGCCCGCCTGCCCAACCGCCGCGTCCAAACTATCGCTATCGTTATAATCGAAATGCAAGAGATGCGCGCGATCCTCCGCCGTGGCACCGGCCACCGACGGCGAACACCAGGGCACCGCCCCATGATACGCCCCACGCGCGACCAGCACTTTCCGCCGCTCAGTCGCGGCCCGCGCGATGGTCACGCAAGCCGTCGTCACATCCGTGCCGTTCTTTCCGAATTGGCACCAATCCGCGTGCGGAACCATCTCGACCAGCAATTCCGCCAGATCGACCAAAATCGGCCCGGGACCATTCATGCAATCGCCAAGGGCCTGTTGCCCCCGCGCCGCCGCTTCCACAACGGAATGGCGGTGGCCAAGGACTATCGGACCCCAGGCGCACATCAGGTCGACGAACGTCCGCCCATCGGCATCCGTCAGCCGGCACCCCTCGGCCTGGGCGAAATATTGCGGATATCCCTCCGGCAATCGCGCGGCGTCCATGTGGCCCCACAAACCGCCCGGAATCACCTTCTGGGCACGCCGCCGCAACGCGGTATCCGCTGAATTGACCAATGACAGCGACGGCATCGCCGATACTCCCTGAAAAACAAAGCCTATCATGAAACACCAACGCCAGGAGTCACGCCCCGATGCCATCGATCACCGAACAGGATCAGCGTGACGCTCTGCCGCGGCTCGACGGCACCCAATCGCTTCCCGGTCTTGATGCGCCCGTGACGATTTCCCGCGATGAATGGGGCATCCCCCATATCCGCGCCACCGGCATCGACGACGCATGGCGCGCGCTCGGCTTCGTTCACGCCCAGGATCGTATGTTTCAAATGGCGTTGAATTTACGGCGGGCCGTGGGGCGGGCAGCCGAATGGCTTGGTTCATCAGCCCTCGCCAGCGACATCCTCGCCCGCCGCCTGGATGTCGAAGCCGCCTCGCGCCGGGATTTCGCCGCCCTCAGCCCCGACGCGACATCAATGCTCGACGCTTACACATCGGGCGTGAACGCCTGGATCGCGACCGCGCCATGCTGGCCCATCGAGTATAAACTTCTGGAGGCCACTCCGGAACCGTGGGAGCCCTGGCACGCCATCGCCGTCATGCGCCGGTTGGGCCTGCTCATGGGCTCGGTCTGGTTCAAACTCTGGCGCGCCGCGGCGCTGCCGATCGTCGGGGCCGAGGGCATCGCGAAACTGCGATACGATGACGGCGGTCACGATTTGCTGTGCATCCCAACCGGCGTTCAGGCGGATCGCCACCACGCCGGTCTCGCCGCCTTGCGGCCCGCCATGACCGCTTTGCTGGCCGCGATGACCGAGGCCGGAGCCGATGCAACCGGCGGAGGCAGCAATAATTGGGCGGTCGGCCCCGGCCACAGCGCGACGGGCCGTCCTATCCTGGCGGGCGATCCGCATCGGGTGTTCGAAATTCCCAACATGTACGCGCAACACCATCTCGCCTGTGACGCCTTCGACATCATCGGCCTCACCGTTCCCGGCGTGCCCGGATTTCCGCATTTCGCCCATAACGGGAAGGTCGCTTACTGCGTCACCCATGCGTTCATGGACATACATGATCTGTTTCTGGAACGTTTCGCCGATGCCGGGGCAAGCGTCCTGACTCCGTCCGGCACGGCCGCCGTGGAACGCCGGACCGGAACGATCGATGTGCGTGGTGCCCCCGCTCACGCCTATGAGGCCTTCACGACGCCGCACGGTCCCATCATCGCCGGCGATCCATGCACCGGCCACGCACTCGCGTTGCGCTCGGTCCAATTCGCGGAAACCGACCTCTCCTTCGACTGCCTCCCGCACATGACCCTGGCGGACAGCGTGACCTCGTTGTTCGAGGCAACGCGCGGATGGGGCATCATCGATCACAACCTCGTCGCCGGAGACGTCGGTGGCGCGATCGGCCACCGCGTGCGTGCCAAGATTCCGCGCCGTCCGCGAGCCGCCGGATGGCTCCCAATGCCCGGCTGGATGCCCGATTATGACTGGAGCGGCTGGATCCCGCATGAGGACATGCCCTGTGTCATCAACCCCGCCGATGGTTTGATCGTGACCGCCAACAATCGCGTCGTCGCCGATGACCACCCGGATTATCTCTGCACCGATTGTCATCCCGCATACCGCGCCCGCCGTATCCTGGTCCGGCTACGCGCCGCGCCCTTCAGCCCAGAGCACGCCGCGTCAATTCACGCCGACACGCTCTCCCCCCACGCCGCCTTGTTCAAAGCCCGCCTCGTGGCGATGGCGCCACCCGAGAACACCAAAGAATCGGACCTGCGCGATCTGCTTCTGGCCTGGGACGGGCACATGAGCACCGATAGTTTGGGTGCCGCGGCCTATGCCGCCTTGCGCCGCGCCATGACAGCGGATCTGGCCACGCGCAGTGGTCTCGCGGCCGCCGCGCGGCATCCTTTCGCCACCGTCGCACCGGGCATCGCCGCGCAAGGGCAGCTCTGGTGGACCCTGCCGACACTCTTGCGCGACAACGACATAACGCTCCTGAACGGCGCGAACTGGGATGACTGCATCGCGAACGCCCTGTCCGCATGCGCGCGCCAGCCGCTCTCGCAATGGGGCGAGCAGCACCGCCCATGCCTGTCCCATCCATTGTCCGCGTTGTTTCCCGACATGGCCCGCTTGCTCGATCCGCCCTCTCGCCCGATCGGAGGCGACAGCGATACCGTCATGGCATCGGGCATCGTCCCCTCAGCCGGCCCAACCGCGACCTACGGCGCACTCGCCCGCTATGTCTTCGACGTCGGCGATTGGGAGGCGAGCCAGTGGGTCGTGTTTCATGGCGTGTCCGGTCAGCCCGGCAGCCCCTTCTATGCCAACCAGCACGACGCCTGGAGCCAATGCGCCATGGTCCCCATGCGCTACGATTGGGCTGGGATCACGGCCGCCGCGCGGTTCGTACTCCGTCTTCAGCCCGCCATGGTCAGCCCGCCCGAGACCGACAGCACCTGACCCGTGATAAACGCCGCGCCATCCGAGGCAAGGAACGTGATCGCGCCCGGCAGGTCATCGGGCTGCCCAAGCCGGCCAAGCGGAATGGCCCGCCGGAACGCTTCGGTCAGCCGGTCCGGGTCGCGCGCGCCTTGCCGAAACCCCTCGAAAAGCGCCGTCTCCGTCGGGCCTGGGCACACCACATTCACTGTCAGTCCATCCCGCGCGTGTTCGCGCGCCAACGTTTTGGACAAGGCCACCAGCGCGCCCTTGCACGCGGCATAGACCGCCTCGCCACTCGACCCGACACGCGCGGCATCGGATGAGATATTCACCACGCGGCCCGCTTTGCGCCCGACCATCAACGGCAACACCACGTGATGCATGTGCAACGCGCCCACCAAATTGATCGCGATCAGCCGATCCCATTCGGCGGGCGTGGTTTTCAGGAACGGCTTGAAAACATCCCATCCCGCGTTGTTGACCAGAACCGCGATCGGTCCCAGAGCCGCTTCGGTCGCCGCCACCGCCGCCTCGACCATGGAACGATCGGTGATATCGCATTCAAAAGCCCGCGCGATTCCACCGGCCGCGCGGATCCCCGCCGCCGTCCGCTCCGCCGCCGCCAGATCGCGGTCCAATGCCGCCACCGCGCCTCCCATTTCCGCGAAACGTCGGGCGGTCGCTCCGCCAATACCGCCTCCCGCCCCGGTGATGACGATCGTCTTTCCCTGGAACCCGGTCATCGCGATTTCTCCATAGATGCAAACTATATAGCAACGATATGCCGTACTATTGAAACATCACAATCCATTGCGATGTCAGAGCGCGATCGTCTGAAGTTGAACCAACTTCAGACGTGAATCGCCCTCTGAAACTTAACAAACGCGGACCTTGATCGCGTCAACCTGACGCGATCAAGGTCTGGCTCAAACCTTCTTCCGGACATGCCGCCTGAAATCAGGCTTCCGCTTCTCCCGAAACGCGTTGCCGCCTTCTTTAGATTCATCGGATGCGTAATAAAGACTGAGCGCCTGCATCCCCATCGAGGAGATACCGCGGATATTCTCACTGTCCGCGTTGAACGACCGTTTGGCAATCGCCAGCGCGGTCGGCGATCGTTCCATCAACTCGGCACACCAACGATCCACTTCGGCATCCAACTCCGTGTGCGGCACGACCGCGTTCACCAAACCCATCGCCAACGCCTCGGCCGCCGTATACCGCTTGCATAAATACCAAATTTCGCGTGCCTTCTTCTCGCCGACGATGCGCGCGAGATAGGCCGTACCGAAACCAGGATCGACCGAGCCCACCTTCGGGCCGACCTGACCCAACTGCGCGGTATCGGACGCGATGGTCAAATCGCAAATCGTCGCCAGAACGTTGCCGCCCCCGATGGCGAATCCATTCACCCGCGCGATGACCGGCTTCGGCACATCGCGGATCAGGCTTTGCAATTCATCGATCGGCAAACCGATCGTTCCGCGGCCATCATACCGGCCGTCATGCGCGCTTTGATCCCCGCCGGTACAAAAAGCCTTGTTCCCCGCCCCGGTCAGGACGATCACGCCGATCGCATCGTCCCACCCCGCGCGCTGGAACGCGTCGATCAACTCATCAACGGTGCGCGCGCGAAACGCGTTATATTTTTCGGGACGATTGATCGTGATCCGCGCGACCCCATCCGCGCGCGCCTCATACAGGATGTCCTCATAATCGGTCATGGTTTTCTCCCTGTCATTTCGTCAAGATCCCGAACCGAAGCCATCCACTCCATCGCCCTCGGCGGAGTCAACCCGGTGACCGGCACCGATCGGGATATTGTCTTCAGCGCCTCTCGCGCGATCATCCATCGCCAACCCGCGACCCAGGCACGTCGCGCGGTCTCTGCTCAAACGTCGGATCGGTCGAATATCCAGCAGGGTCACGCATCAATTTCAAATTATATACGAAACGAAATGCGGGCGGCCACAAAATCATTCAATCGGCTGTAACACCATAATCGAAGATTATCTCCCGCTCGACCCGCGCAATCCGCGCGGCTCAGCCCAGAATGGTGCCAGGGGCAGAATCTCGTCGTCCCCATTTGGCATTGAAATTAAAGAGTTTTTGAGTGCTTCCGCCATTGCCGATACCAACCAGAATACCATCAAGGAGATTTGATTGGCGGGTTAGGTTCCTTCCTTCAATCCCGATGCAGCGAGGAGCGGCGGCTGGTGCGTCGTCACCCATTGTCGGCAGTGGGGAGGCGAAATCGCCGCGGACTGGAATTATTGCCCTGCCAAGGTTGGGGTCGAGGGTTCGAATCGATTCGGCCACGCCACCGCACCTTTCCCCAACCATTCTCCCTCTCGTCGCCCGTGCCGAAAAAGCCCAGGTTCCGCGCGGTTTTCCGCGAGAACCTTGATGCTGCGTAGGCAGAACGACCGGCTGATTTTCTCTCCCGAGGGCCGGTTCTCTCCAGGGCCTGAGACTTGGCCGATTTTGCCTACAAGGTGTATCCATCTGATATCATTGGGTTTGATCTTCGGACATGCCCTCGCGAGTTGATGGTTCGATCGGTCCTCCAAAGGTCCTCTGGGCTCAACATTCTCTGCCGCGGTTCGTCACAAAGAAAATCAGCGTTCCTTAGGCCGAGTTCAGAATGGCTGGCGGTCGAGTGGCGGCCAGGGTTGCTCCAGACTGTCAACCGGGATGTTCCGGCCGTTCCGCCGAATTCGGCATGACGCCGAGCGCCCGGGTCCGGCTGGCGGTGGATGGCGGCGGGGCGGCGGGGCGGCGACGAGCAAATGGGCGGGGCTGATCGGTGGTGTCGAGATTGGGTAGGAACCGTCCGCGCGCGACCGTCGTGTGGGGTCCAAACCTTGCCGCCCCATGGCGTCGAGACCCCACGCTGGGTCAACGCCCGTGCCCGCGGCCACGTCGCGTGCCACGGTGGTGCCGGCGCTGCGGCGGCCGACACCCTCTGCCGCCGTCCAGGCGGGCACCGCGCGCCTTGGCCGCCACCAGCGCGACCCGGGTGCGCTCGCTGATCAGTTCCCTCACCTTCCGTGCCATGGCCGCGTAAATCCGCATCATCAAATCGTCCGCGCCCGGCAGCGCGGATCGAGTAACCGTCCTCCAGAAATTGCGACAATGTGTGGGCACGCCACGTGATCCGGTCGAGCCCGCCGCCAACAGCACCGCCCCGAGCGGGCGGCACCGCCTGAGGGCCGCCGAACAAGCCGCGCGCCGTGTGTCCAGAACCGACCGTTTGGCATCATGGAGTGCTTGTCGCCGCTTGGTCCTTACCAATCCGTCCGACGTGCTTCGGCTGGGTGTTGAGAGACCCCAACCTCGCTGTCCGGCGCGGTCATGAGTTTGTCAGAGGACGCCGTGGCATCCGGCACCGTCTCACCGAGCGGCAGAGATGCTGGCGCCGCCTGACATCGTGGCCCGGCCTTCGCGATCACAACGCCTTATTCGTCTCAGGTCGGTGTTTGTTCATGGGCACGAACGCCGAGGGCTCCGCTATCCGCGGCTCGCGGACCCAGACCTCCCGGTTGGGGTGCATACCGCCGCCCCGCGTGGCCGGAACCGCCATCTGACGGGCGCGATGCAGCAGACGGGTGTCGGCGACGCCACATTTCGGATGCGTGCCGCCATTGGCGGTGACTTCCTTGTCCCAAACGGCTTTGCGCCTCGCCAGCGTGGCGGGATCGTTCAGCGCGGTGCAGGTCAGCGTGTTCGTGTTCAGATCGACCACGATCTCGTCGCCATTCTCGATGAACGCGATCGGACCGCCAAGCGCGGCTTCCGGTCCCACATGCCCGATGACAAGGCCCACCGATCCACCGGAGAAGCGCGCGTCAGTCATCAGCCCAACAACGATGCCTCGCTCGCGGCAGAGCGTGGTGATGCGCGAGGTTGGGTCAAGCATTTCCGGCATGCCCGGCGCCCCGCTCGGCCCCTCATAGCGCACGATGATCATGTCGTTGTTCTGGAAAGTTTCCGGCGTCCGGTCGAGTGTGTCGAGCAGGGCTTGCTCGCCCTCGAAAACCCGAGCGCTGCCCTGGAAGCGATTATTCTCAAGACCGCCCTCGACACCCGCGAGCTTCAGGATCGCCGAGAAATCCGGCGACAGGTTGCCGCCCAGTACGCGCAGGCCGCCTGTCGGCTTATAAGGATTCGCCATGGTGCGGATCACTTTCCCATCCGCCGCCCCGGCGCCGAGGCGCGCGACCTGTGCGCTGAGCGTCTCGCCCGTGCAGGTCAGCATGTCGCCGTTGATGAGGCCAGCCTCCAGGAGTTCGCGAACGATCACCTGCACGCCGCCAACCCGATCGATATCGACCATCGAGTAGTTGCCGTACGGGCGAGCGTCTGTCAGCACCGGCACGACATCCCGCGAAAGGTGATTGAACTCCTCCGGCGTCATGACGTCCTTCCAGAAGTCGGCGTAGCCGGCGGCACGCGCGATCTCGGGCGCGTGCAGCGTGACGTTGGTCGAGCCACCGATCGCCATCGCCACGATCACCGCGTTGCGGATGGAATCCCGCATGACGATGTCGCGCGGCTTCAGGCCCGTCTCCATCATGTTGGCGAGGTAGCCGACCAACTCGTCCGCGAACTCATTGACACGGCGCGGATCGTCGGACGCTGGCGCGACCATGTGCAGCGGTTGCATGCCGACGACACCAATGAAGGTTTGCATCGTGTTGTAAGTGAACATGCCGCCGCAGCTCCCAAAGCCGGGGCAGGCGTGACATGCGATGTGATGCCGATAGGCGGGATCGGCGTGCCCAGCGACCTGGTACGCGCTGACGATGTCCAAAGGTTCGCCGGTGTTTGGGTCGATGCCGGGGTGGATCGGGCCGTCCGACATGATGATCGCGGGCTGATTGTGCTCCAGCAGCGCGGCGAGCACGCCCACCGGGGGCTTGTCGCAGGCGACGACCGCGATTGTGCCGGCGAGGCCGGTGGCTTCCAAATGCTCGCACAGCGCGTCGTGCGTGACCTCACGGCCGATCAGCGAGTAGCGCATCTCGCGCGTGCCGTTGCGGATCCCATCCGACGTGGCGATCGTGTACTCGGGCTGGACAAGGCGCAGCCTGAGCTGATCGGGGCCCGCGCCGATGCGGCTTCTGAGACTGGCGTGGATGGCGTCCACCTTCGCCATCACGCCGAGATAGCACTGGCTGTCGCCCTTCGTTCCAACCACGCCGACCGACGGCTGATGTATCAGAGCCGGATCAGTGCCAAGCGCATGCGCGAGTCCGATAGTCTGGGCTGAGCGGCCAGGATGGCGGTCGATAAGAACTGGTTTTGAGTTTGTCACGAAGACTTCCTTAAAGTGGCGCCTGCGGTGGGCGTACGTCAGGCGGTGCCGCGGTTATCAGATCGTCAGGAGGTTTCTATCGCCGGGATCGTGGGCTCAGCGCAAGTTGGCGGCTAAAATCCGCCTCCGGTCCTTCGGGTTGACTGGCCGAATCACGACGGCCCGCGGATCGGAACGGGTACTGTTCGACCCGCATGCCCTGCCGTGCAACCCCGGCCAACCGCGCCGGTCATGCTCCGGCTGGTGACTGGCCCGACCCTGACCTAACATGCCAAACAGGTTGCCCCGTGGGGGCGGGTCAGTGCGGGAGCATCGAGATGGGTATGACAGCGTCGGCGAGTGAAAATGGCGGTGTTGCCGAGGTTCTGGATTTCGACGCCGTCGTGATCGGTGCCGGCGTCGCGGGACTTTATCAGCTGTACAGGCTGCGCGAACTTGGTCTGCGGGTGCGAACATTCGAGGCCGCCAGCGGGGTCGGTGGTACCTGGTACTGGAACCGTTACCCTGGCGCCCGCTTCGATTCCGAAAGCTGGACCTATGGCTATTCGTTCTCGCCGGAGTTGCTCCAGGAGTGGGACTGGAGCGAACATTTCGCCCCGCAACCCGAAACCGAGCGCTATCTTAACCATGTCGCCGACAAGTTCGATTTGCGCCGTGACATTCAGTTCGACACAAGCGTCGCCGCGGCGCGCTATCGCGAGGACACGCGAAGCTGGGACATCACTCTGGGCGATGGCGGCCACGTCACGGCGCGGTTTCTGATCACCGCGATCGGTATCCTCTCGGCGCCGACCATGCCGAACATTCCTGGGGTCGCCGCGTTCGAAGGCCAATCCTGCCACACCCATGACTGGCCCAGGGAAGGCGTCGATTTCGCGGGCAAGCGGGTCGGGATCATCGGCACCGGCGCGACCGCGGTGCAGACGATTCAGGAGATCGCCAAATCCGTCGGTCACCTCACCATCTTTCAGCGCACCCCGAACTGGTGCGCGCCGCTGAACAACGGCAAGATTTCCAGGGACGAAATGGACGGCGTACGCGCGCGCTATCCGGAAATCCTGGCGCTCTGCCGCGAGACGCCCGGCTGCTACATCCATTCCACCGACCCGCGCGCGACGATGGATGCGACGCCGGAAGAACGTATCGCCTTCTGGGAAAAACTTTATGCCTCCCCGGGTTTCGGCATCTGGCAGGGCAATTTCAGCGACATGCTGACCGACCGCACCGCCAACGCACTGGCCAGCGAATTCATCGCGAACAAAATCCGCCAGCGCGTGCACGACCCGGTCGTCGCGGAAAAGCTGATCCCCAAAAATCATGGCTTTGGCACACGCCGGGTGCCGCTGGAAACCGGCTACTACGAGGTTTTCAACCAGCCCAACGTCGAACTCGTCGATGTCAACGAGACGCCGATAGAGCGCGTGACGCGGGGCGGCATTCAGACCAGCGCGCGGGAATACGCGTTCGACATCATCATCTACGCGACCGGGTTCGACGCCATTTCCGGCGCCTTCGACCGGATCGATATCAGGGGCACCGGCGGCGAGCGGCTCAAGGATGTTTGGGCGAGCGGGCCACAGACTTATCTCGGCGTATTCGTCAAAGGTTTCCCGAACATGCTGATGACGATGGGGCCGCACGCCGGGCTCGGCAACTACACGCGCACCGCGGAATACAGCGTCGAGTGGGTGACCGGTGTCATCGGCCACGCGACCGAGCACGGCCTGACGCGGATCGAAGCCACCGCCGCGGGTGTCAGTGAATGGACCGATTACGTTCTCGCGTTGGGGCAGGGCCAGCTCATGAACGAGGTTGGCTCCTGGATGACGGGCGTAAACCGCAATGTCGAGGGCAAGCAAGTCCCCAGGATCATGCGATTCAGCGGTGGCCATCCCGCTTATCGAGAGCACTGTGACGCCGTCGCGGCCGACAGCTATCGCAAGCTCGCGCTGGAATAAGCCGCTTCAGCAACCGGAGACGAGCTGACCGGAGATAGTCCAGAAAGTCATGCTTTCGTGCCGCGGCATTAAACATGCTTTTCGCGCAATTGATCACGCCTCATTAAAATTTCAATTCAATCGGATTGATCTCAAACGTTGCTGGCAGCCGGCCATCCGAGCGATCCCTCGGGTCCTGGCCGGTTGCGAAGCCACCACGACCAGTCCTGAGGGATCAGCGAAAACGGATCGTTATGGGCCAGCTCGCGAGCAGCCCAGACCGGCCAGTGTGGGTTCGACAAGGCGGGCCTCCCCAGGAAAATAAGGTCGACCAGTTCCTGGCGGATGACCCGGTCGGCCACGGCCGGCAGCCCGAGATTCCAACTCACGCCAACGGGGATACCCACCTCGCGCCGGACACGGTTCCCACGCTCGACCATAAACGCGACGTCGCCGAATGGTACATCCTTCATATCGTCCGTATTCATTCCGAGGCTGAGGTCAGCAAAGTCGAGCCCATGTTCTTTCATGACCCTGACGGCCCATATGGCTTCATCGAACTGAATCCCGGCCTCGTTGAAGTCGTCGGAGCCAAGACGCATCGTCAGCGGAAGGCGTTCCGGCCATACCGCCCTGACCGCGTCCAATGCCTCGCGATGAAACCGGATCCGATTTTCGAGGCTGCCGCCGTACTCATCCGTTCGCTGGTTGGCCAGCGGTGAGAAGAAGCTGGCGCCGAGATAGCCATGCGCGAAATGCATCTCCAGCCACTCGAACCCCGCCTCCAGCGCTCGCCGGGCCGCCTGGGCGTAGGCGACATGGATTTCCTTGATTTCGTTGACCGTTAACGCATGAACGGGAAAAGTGTAGCGGCCGCCATAGGGGATGGCCGATGGACCGCGAACCTGCCACCCGTCGGGATGATCGGGCGGCAACTGAATTTTGCCCTGCCAGGGCTTCAGTTCGCTGCCTTTACGGCCGGTATGACCGAGTTGAATCGCTGGAACGGAGCCCATGTCCTTGATGATCGCGGTCACCCGCGACAGACCCTCGATCTGGGAGTCGTCGTAGATACCGGCGCAACTTGTGCCGGTACG
>JAYVXQ010000179.1:0-5835 GCA_043785025.1 Acetobacteraceae bacterium | reverse complement strand
TGATGTCGACCAGAAACACCGCCGCGCCCTGACGCGCCAGCAACGTCGCGGTCGCCTTGCCATTGCCCCAGCCGGGCCCAACCGATCCCGCGCCGGTGACGATCGCCACCTTGCCATTCATACTCAGCATGCGTTTTCCTCCCCTCGCGCCGCGCGGAAGATGACAGCCGCGGGCACGGAACGCCAGGGGGGCGGGCCAGGGGGCGGGCCAGGGGGCGGGCCAGGTGGGCGGGCCAGGGGGCGGGCCAGGGGAGGCGGGCCAGGGGGGCCGGGCCAGGGGGGCGAGCCAGCGGGCGAGCGGTAGGTGAACGGCGGCGGTTGGGGGTCGTGACTCACGGCCCGAGGAGGGTTAGGACTCGCGCCGTGATCATCTGGGCTTGTCCACCATGGGCGGGCCCTCATCTGGGAGAGACAGCATCATGACGATCAAAGTAGGCGATTCGATTCCGTCGATGAAACTGATGACGGCGACGGCGGACGGGCCGAAGGAGATCTCCACCGACGATATCTTCAAGGGCAAGAAAGTGGTGCTGTTCGCGGTGCCCGGCGCGTTCACGCCGACCTGCAGCGCCAAGCATTTGCCGGGTTTCGTGCAGCACGCCGCCGATTTCAAGGCGAAGGGCGTCGACACCATCGCCTGCATCTCGGTCAATGACGCGTTCGTCATGGGCGCCTGGGGCAAGGATCAGGGCACCGGCGATAAGGTGATGATGCTCGCGGACGGCTCGGCCGCTTTCGCCAAGGCCATTGGCCTCGAGATGGACATCACGGCGCGCGGCATGGGCGTGCGCAGCCAGCGTTACGCGCTGGTCGCGCAAGACGGCAAAGTGACGCATCTGGGCCTTGAGGCTCCGGGCGGTTTCGAGGCCAGCACGGCTGAAACGATCCTCGCCAGCGTCTGAGGCCTGGCCCACCGCGGCCTATAACTCCGCTTCACGCGCCCACCTGGCGTGTTCAGAGGACCGTGATAAATTCCAGTGGCGCGATCATGCGCCACTGGAATCGCGGCTGACAAAAACATGAGCGCGCATATTTCGGAAACCAGGCCAACCACCCGGCTCACGCAGGCGGAACGTTTGGGCTTTGCCCAAAGGCGGGTCCTGATGCCGGTTGGTCTGTTTCTGGGCCTCACGCTGTTGTATCTGGCGATGGTTTGGCTGGCGCTCGCGGCCCCGTTGCCTTTGGCGATCGTGCTGTCGCCCTTGTCCGGCGTCGTGATCGGGATTCTGTTCATCGCCGGTCACGATGCCTGCCACAACAGCTTTACCGCGTGGCCCAGATTGAATCAGATCATCGGACGGATCGCGTTTCTGCCGTCGTTGCATTCTTTCACGACATGGGCCATCGGCCATAATCAGATGCATCACCGTTACAATAGTTTGCGTGGCTGGGACGCGGTCTGGGAACCGCTGAGCCCCGAGGATTACCGTGCCCGCGGATCGTTCCGGCGGATGCTGTACCGGTTTCACCGCTCACCGGCGGGCGTGCCGTTCTATTATATGATGGTGTTATGGGCGCCGTATCACTGCGCCGCGGCGCCCTTCATCCGGCGGAACATGACGCCGATGTTCCTGCCCGATTTGGTGTTGGTGCTGCTGTTTTTCGGTTGCCAGGTCCTGACCGTCACGGCGGTTGGCGCCAGTTTCGGCCATGGCGCGCTGGCCAGCTTCACCATCGGCATCGTGGTGCCATTTTTGGTCTGGAATGGCCTGATGTCGATGATCGTCTTTCTGCATCACACCCACCCGGCATTGCACTGGTATCCGGACCTGGACGCCTGGAAGGCCGGACGCGGCGCGGTCAATGGCTCAGCCCATGTCCGCTTCGCCTCGCCGATCGGTGCGATGGTTCTGCGGATCATGGAGCATAACGCCCATCACGCCGCGCCCGGCGTGCCGTTCTATAATCTGGTCCGCATGCAGAGTGCGATGGCGGCACGGGAAGATTTGCTCAGTTGGGGCTTCTCGTTTCGCGCCTTCGTCCGGATATGCAAACGGTGTGAATTGTACGATTACGACGCGGGCCGCTGGGTTACGTTCCAGTCGGCCGCCGCTCAACCGGTCGAACCGGCGGCGGCGGCGAACTGAGCCCGCAGCGCGAACTTTAGCACTTTGCCCGCCGGATTGCGCGGCAGCGCTTGCATCAATTCCAGCCGCCGCGGCAATTTGAAGCGCGCCAGACGTTCGGTGCCGAATTCCCGCAGTGTTTCGAGATCCAGCGCCATGCCGGGTTTCAGGGCGGCGACGGCGACCACGGCCTCCCCCCATTGCTCGTCCGGCAGGCCGATCACCGCGATCTCGGCGATGGCGGGATGGTCGTACAAGGCGCTCTCGACCTCAGCGGGATAGACGTTTTCGCCGCCGGTGATGACCATGTCCTTCAGGCGGTCGGCGATATAGAGGAACCCATCCTCGTCGAGGTAGCCGATGTCGCCGGTGTGGAACCAGCCCTCGGGGTCGATCGCGGCGGCGGTGGCCTCGGGGTTGTTCCAATAGCCCTTCATGATGTTCGGGCCGTTGGTGATCACCTCGCCTTTGACGTTGGGGCCGGCGACGTCGCGGCCGTTGGCGTCGACGACGCGGATTTCGCACAGCAAGGGCGCCTGACCGGCGGAGCCCAACTTCGACATGCCCCATTCCGGCGCGAGGAAACTGACGAAGGGCGCGGTTTCCGTGAGGCCGTAGCCCTGGTTGATCGGCACGCCGCGGGCGGCGTAGACGCGCATCAAAGGTTCGGGCACGGGCGCGCCGCCGCATACGATCGTGCCCAAGCTCGCGAGGTCGGCGGTGGCAAAGGCGGGCTGCTGGCTGATGAACAGCAGCATGGCGGGCACCGCGAACATCGTCGTGATGCCGTAGGCCGCGATATCGTCCAGCGCGCGTTTCGGATCGAAGCCGCGATGCAGCACGATATGGCCGCCTTTTTGCCAGATCACCAGCGAGTTCACGTTCAACCCGCCGATATGGAACAACGGCGCGACCAGCAGCGACACATCGCTTTCCAGCACGTCATAGGCGTGGAACACGTTCACATTGTTCCACCAGATATTGCCGTGCGTGAGCATCGCCCCCTTGGGGCGGCCGGTGGTGCCGCTGGTGAACATGATGATGGCGACATCGTCCTCGACGATCGGAACGCCGTGCCGTAGCGGGCTTTGATGGGCGCGCAAATCCTCGGCGGCGGGCCAGCCGTCAGCGGATTGATCGGCCGACATGAAGCAACGGCACGGCAGTCCGTCGCGGATCGTATCGATCACCGGACGATGCGGGGCATCGGCGATCAGCGTGTGAACGCCGGCGTTGTTGATGATGTAGCTGAGCTCGGGGCCGCTGAGCCGGTAGTTCAGAGGCACGAAAATCGCGCCGAGGCGGGCGGTGGCGAACAAAGCTTCCAGAAACAGCGGCTGGTTCAAGCCCAGAAACGCCACGCGATCTCCTGGGCAGACGCCTTGTGTTTTGAGCACGGCGGCGAGGCGGTCGATCCGGTCCTGGATTTCGGCGTAGGTCCAGGTGGTGCCCTCGAATGTCAGGGCCTTACGGTTGGGCGTGCGCCGAGCGCGTTGGAACAGCCAATTTCCGAGCCCGATATCTGGTTTCATCAACCCATCCTCCCTGGCGTTTTCTGGCCGTGCGCCTTTCCAAAATGATATGCCGCGCGTGGGTGCGCCGCAACCGGCTTGCCTCGGTTAGCCGTTGGGCGCAGCTTTCAGGGGACAGAGAAATATCCTCGGGAGGGGCGCATGGCTGACGTCGATCTGGTGATCAGGGGTGGGACGATCGTCGATGGGTCGGGCGGGCCCGCCACGGCGGGCGATGTGGCGATCGCCGGCGGGAAGATCGTCGCCATGGGCGCGGTGTCCGGGCGTGGCGCGCGCGAGATCGACGCGGCCGGCAAATTGGTGACCCCGGGGTTTGTCGACATCCACACGCATTACGACGCGCAGGCGGTGTGGGATTCGCATTTGACGCCCAGCGCGCAGCACGGGGTGACGTCGGTCGTCATGGGCAATTGCGGCGTCGGCTTCGCCCCCTGCAAGCCCGCCGACCGGGCCCGCCTGATCGAGTTGATGGAAGGCGTCGAGGACATTCCGGGCGCCGTCATGGACGAGGGCCTGACCTGGTCGTGGGAGAGTTTCCCCGAGTATCTGGACGCGCTGGAGCGGCGCGCGCGGGACGTCGATGTCTGCGCTTTGCTGCCTCACGCGGCCGTGCGGGTGTTCGTCATGGGCGATCGGGCGATCGCGCTGGAGGACGCCAATCAGAGCGATATCGCCGCGATGCGGGAAATCTCGCGCCAGGCCATGCAAGCGGGCGCGTTCGGGTTTTCGACGTCGCGCAGTATCTCTCACAAGACCCTCAGCGGCGATCACACGCCAACGTTGCGCGCCCAGGAAGAGGAGTTGCTGGGGATCGCGATGGGGATGAAGGACGCGGGTGCCGGCATGTTAGAGATTGTGTCGGAATGGGCGCCCGATCCGGACGCGGAGTTCGCGATGGTGCGGCGGATTACCGAACGCAGCGGGCGGCCGACGGTGTTCACGCTGACGCAACGGCATGCGCGGCCCGAGGTGTGGCGCGATTTGTTGCGCCATGCCGATACGGCGGCGGCGGACGGCGTGCCGATCCGCCCGGTGTTCGGCCCGCGCGCGACGGGGGCTCTGTTGAGCCTGTCGGGAAGCCAGAACCCGTTCTCGGGCACGCGGACCTATCAGACCATCGCGCATTTGCCGCTGGCGGAGCGTGTGGCGCGGATGCGCGATCCGGCGATCCGGGCGTCAATTCTGGTTGAGGATCCGACCGAGTTCAATAAATTCCCGCTGTTTCACCGGTTGCGCTGGGATATGATGTTCCGCTTTGGCGACCCGCCGATTTATGAGCCGAAAGCGGAGGACAGTTTCGCGGCGATCGCGGCGCGCGAGGGGCGGACCCCGCAAGACGTCACCTATGACGCGCTGCTGGAGAGCGAGGGGACCGATTTCATTTACACAACGATTTCCAGCTATGCCTATGGCGATTTGCGGATGGCCGAGGAATTGTTGGGCAATCGCAACTGCATCATGGGATTGGGCGATGGCGGGGCGCATGTCGGGTTCATTCTGGACGCGGGATTCCAGACCTGGATGTTGTCGCATTGGGGCCGGGATCTGGGCCGGTTCACACCGGAGGAGCTCATTCGGCGGGTGACGTCCGATACCGCGCAGGCCGCCGGTTTGCATGACCGGGGATTGTTGCGCGTTGGGATGAAAGCGGATGTGAACGTGATCGACTGGGCTCGGTTGGGCGCGGATAAGCCGTATATCGCGCATGATTTGCCGGCGGGCGGGAAAAGATTGTTACAGACGGTGCACGGTTATGACGCGACGATCGTTTCGGGTGAGGTGACGTATCGTCATGGCGTCGCGACCGGGGCGCTGCCGGGGAAACTGGTGCGGGGGGCTCAGGGCGTTTGAAGGTTGGGAGTCTGAAGTTCGGCCAGGATCGGTAACAAATATCCGGCGAAGGCGGCGGGGTTTTCGGCGAAGGGGAAGTGGCCGATGCCCGCCATCGCCTGGAAGCGGACGCCGGGGATTTTCGCGGCGGTGGCTTGCGACATCTCGGTTGTGCAGGAGTAGTCATATTCGCCGGTCAGCATGAACAGGCGGCAGCGGTTGGTGTCGATGCGGCTGACCCGTTCGCGGGCGTCCCAGTCGGCGGAATAGAAGGCGATGTCGCCGAAAAACACCGATGGGCCGCCCTGGCTATATTGCCAGGTGATTTGTTCCTGCCATTCGGCGGGGCTTTGCGGTGCTGACAGGCTTCGGATCCATTCCGGAACGAACAGCGCCTGATTGACCGT
>JAYVXQ010000178.1:0-5844 GCA_043785025.1 Acetobacteraceae bacterium | reverse complement strand
CCGATCCCTTCAAGCAGGTCACCGAAATGATCGGCAGCGGGCCCTATCGTTACGTCGTCGATGAACGCGTGGCGGGCGCCCGCGTGATCTATGCCCGTAACGAGGCCTATCAGCCACGCGCGGACGGCATACCCGATGGCACCGCCGGTCCGAAAATCGCGCATTTCGATCGGATCGAATGGCGGATCATTCCGGATGCGGCGACCGCCTCCGCGGCTTTGCGAAAAGGCGAGGTCGATTGGTGGCTCACGCCGGATTCGGATTTGCTGCCCTCCTTGAAACAACAGCGCGGGGTGCGCGTGGAAAACACCGTGCCCACCGGCTTCATCGCGACGATGCGCTTCAATCATCTGATCCCGCCCTTCGATAATCCGGCGATCAGGCGGGCGATGTTCGCGGGCATCTCGCAGGCCGATTACATGACCGGCATGGTCGGAACCGATCCGGCGAACTGGCGCGACGGTCTCGGTTATTTCTGCCCGAACACCCCACTCGCAAACCAGGAAGGGATGGCCGCGTTCAGTGGAACGCGCGACCCCATCGCGTTGAAACGCGCATTGGCGGCGGCGGGATACAAGGGCGAAACGGTGGTGGTGTTAACCCCAACCGACATCGCCTCGGCGCGCGCGCTGGCCGAGATCACCGCCGACAATTTGCGCAAAGCCGGCATGACCGTGGAATCTCCCGCGATGGAATGGGCGTCCCTGGTGCAGCGGCGGGTGAAAACCGGTCCCGTGTCCGAAGGCGGATGGAACATCTTTCACACCAGTTGGGCGGCGATGGACACGGTCACCCCCGCCGGTCACGTGTTCCTGCGCGGCAACGGCAAATCGGCCGCGCCCGGCTGGCCAAACAGCCCGGAGATCGAGGCGCTGCGCAATGACTGGTTCGCCGCCCCCGACGCCGCCGCGCGCGCCGAAATCGGGCGGAATTTGCAACGTCAGGCGTTCGCTGATGTGCCCTATATTCCGCTCGGCCAATATTTCGTGCCCACGGCGTATCGCGCCAACCTCAGCGGCATATTACCCGGCAATCCAGTATTCTGGAATGTGCGGCGCGGCTAAAACCCAGTGAACGGAGCGGGATGATGACGATTTTCGAGCTTGTCTGGGACAGCCGCTGCGGCGTCGCGGAATCGCCAGTATGGGACGCCGCCAATCAACGCCTGCTGTTTTGCGATATCGGCGGCAAGAAAATCAACGCTCTATCGGTCGCGACCGGTGCGCGCGAGACGTGGGATTTGCCAGAGGTCGTGGGCAG
Organism: Acetobacteraceae bacterium; assembly: GCA_043785025.1. Taxonomy (GTDB): domain Bacteria; phylum Pseudomonadota; class Alphaproteobacteria; order Acetobacterales; family Acetobacteraceae; genus Rhodopila. The sequence goes on along the minus strand of JAYVXQ010000178.1, from coordinate 4,584 downwards.
TTTCGGACTCTGCCGCTCCGGGCGCCTGGTCGTCGCGTTGCGTCACCGGATCGTACTGTTCGATACAAAATCCCGCGCCGTCACGGATTTGACCCCGGCGGTGGTGGAGCCGGTCACGAACCGCCTGAATGACGGCAAAGTGGGCCCGGATGGCGCCTTCTGGATCGGCTCGATGGACGAAAACTCGCCCCGCCAGCCTTTGGGCGCGCTCTATCGCGTCACCGCCGATGGCCGGATCGAAAAACGGTCGGAGGGTTACGCGGTGTCGAACGGCCTCGCCTGGTCGCCGGATGGATCGATCATGTATCATTCCGATTCAACATCGGCGGTGATCGAAGCATGGGATTTCGACCCGTCCTCGGGTGCCACCTCTCATCATCGGGTGTTCGCGACCTTGTCGAATGAGGAAGGGCGGCCGGACGGGGCGGCGATGGATCTGGACGGAAATTATTGGTCGGCGGGCCCCTCGGCGGGCTGCGTGAATTGTTTTTCTCCGGCGGGCACGCTGCTCCGAAAACTACCGTTTCCGGTGCCCGGTCCGACAATGCCGTGCTTCGCGGGCGATTTCATGTATGTGACCTCGTTGCGCGAGGGCAAATCGGCGGCGATTCTGGCCGAATTCCCCACCTTGGGCGGGCTGTTTCGCGCCCTTGCACCCGCCAAAGGCGCGGATGTCGCGCTGTTCGCGGATTGAGGGCACGCCATGACCGATGAAACCCTGATGCTGACGCGGATGCGGGCGCTGACGCCGCGGCTGAGTGGCTCGGACGACGCGTTGCTGGAAACCTATTGGCGGTTCCATCCGCGGTTCCGCTTCGTGAAAACCGCGCCCGCCAACGCGATGTTTCTCGATCTGGGCGCGGGCGGCGGCGGCCTCGCGCAATGGGCTGGTTGGCTGGATCCGCACCGCGCCGACATCGCGTTCCACGGCGTGGATCGCGAACGTGGCGCCGGCGCGGATTTATACGCGGCCTGGGAAAGCGCCGATCTGGATAAACAATTTCCCGATTTCCCGGGCGTGACGTTCGACGCCGTGTTCATGAGCCATGTCATCGAGCATTTGGCCGATCCCGCGCGCATGTTCGGCTGGATCGCCACGCGCTTGCGTCCCGGCGGGCGGTTGTATCTGGAATGGCCAGGCGCGAATGCCGCGCTGCAACCAAAGCGGGAGGCGTTTCTGCGCCACGGCATCGACATCACGATCACAAATTTCTTCGATGACTCCACTCATCTTCGCATGCTGCCAATGGCGGAGCTATCCGCGGCGCTCACCCGCACCGGGTTTTCAATCGCCGAGGCCGGGACGATCGATCTCGGCGTGATCGGCGAGGAAATGCTGGCACGGGGATTGGCGAGCAACGATGGCTTCGCGCGCCTCGCCGGATATTGGTCGATCAGCGGTTGGTCTGACTGGATCGTCGCGACCCGGAATTAGCCCCATGCGCCTCCCACGCGGTTTGGAACCAAACGTCCTCAACGGCGTTTCGATCCTGGAACGCTCGCGCTCTCTCGGTAAACCGATAGGCGTGTCCCCCGGATGCAAAACAGCGTTCGGAGTTTGTTGAGATTTCATTCGAAATGGCTTACAGTCGTTGAATTAGTTCATACCGAAAGGGAACCCATGAAACGCTTGATCACCCCCGTGGCGCTTGGTCTCGGCGCGATGCTTGGCCTGGCCGCGTGCACCAATCCCTATGATCCGGGTCAGCGCGCCGCCGGCGGCGCGCTTCTGGGCGCGGGCACCGGGGCCGCGATCGGCGCGCTGGCCGGTGGCGGACGCGGAGCCGCGACGGGCGCCCTGATCGGCGGCGGTGTAGGCGCACTGGGCGGATACGCAACGACACCCCAGGCGCCGCAGCAGCAATACTATCAGCCGCAAGGCGGGTATTATCCGCAGCCGGGCTATCGCTATTAACCGCAACGCGGATACACGGACAACGCGCGCCCAGGTGCAAACCCAGCGCGCGTTTTCTTTTGCACGCCCCAACGGTTAACCCGCTCGAACCAGGCCCATCATCGGATCGACGGGCGTTCCACCCGGAAACACACGGCCGAGGGCGGATCCATCCAGGCCAAGATGCGCCGCCAGAACCCCTTTCGCGATCGCGCGCAAATCGGTGGTCGGCGCCAGATCGCGATTCTCGAACAACTGCTCCCGACGCAAACCCGGCCAGGTCGAGGTAACCTTCCCTCCGGCAACCGCCCCTCCGGCCAAAAAGGCCACGGTCGCGGTCCCGTGATCCGTGCCGTTGGTGCCGTTCATCCGCGCGGTGCGCCCGAACTCGGTCATGACCAGAACAACGGTTTGGTTCCACGCCTGGCCAAGCTCAACGCGCATTGCCTCCAATCCCGCGTCCAACTGCGTTAACGGCGGCACCAGCCGATTCACCTGGCCAGTATGCGTATCCCACCCCCCCAACTCCAACGCGGCGAGGCGCGGTCCGTTGGGCGCGCGCAACATGGCCCCGGCCGCCCGGGCCAAAGCCGGGAAAGCGAACCGATCGGGCTTTTTGCCCGCCGCCGCCCCGGCCATCCCACTCATACCGGGCTCCGTCACCGTCCTGGGCGCCTCGTCATCCCTCACACCCGCGGCCATCACCTGATCGCCGAAGCCGCGGTCGCGCAGGCCGGAGGCGATGGCGGGACCGGTAATCGGATCCGCCGCGTGCAACGCCAGAATGGCCTGATAAACCGCGGCATTCGCCTCGGCGAACCCATGCGGCGCCCAATTGGCGATCGGAGCCGGACCGCGCAACAAAAGCGGCACCGACAATCCAACCGCCATCGCGTTCGCGATCCCTGGGCCGCTCACGCGCATGGTGCCGCCAGGCGCCGGGATGAGCGTGCCGCCAGGCGCCGGGATGAGCGTGCCGCGAGGCGCCGGGATGATCATGCCGCCAGGCGCCGGGGTAATCGCGCCAGCCGGGGCCCGGATCGACGCGGCGACCCGGTTCAACCAGCCGCTGTTCAGGCGGTGATCCGCCCCGCTCTCCAGATAATCCTGCGCCTCAAAATGGCTGCGCACCCGGTAATCGGCCGCGACGGCGTGAACGATGCGCAACTGCCCCATGCGATACATCGCGTGGGAGGCCGCCAGCGCCGGATGCAGCCCGAACGTGCCGCCGAGATCCAGCAACCCACGCTCCTGACCCGGCATCGGCGGCAGCAAAGCAGGCCGCAACGCCGCGAGATTGGGATCGCCATACGGCACAACCGCCGACAACCCATCCAGGGCACCGCGCAAAATCACCACGACGAAACGTCGCTCGGTCGGCGCCGCCGCGACGGCCATCGACGCGCGGCCCAAACTCAACGCGGTGGTAAGGCCCAGAAGGGACGCCCGGCGGGTGATCCGGCCCGCCATGGGATCGCGATACATATTCATCAGCGCCTCTGAAACTCGGGGGAGGTCAGCAGCAGAGCCAAAGCCTCGCGGCGCGATCCGGCGCGGGCCATGGTTTCGCGGGTTTCACCGCGCAGCAACGGGCCGAGGACCGCGTCCCCGAGCGCCATCGGATCGCGGTCGCCGCCCCGCTGCGCGAACCCGACCGCCCAATCGATGCGGCGCATCATCGCCTCCGGGCCCGCCCAATCGGTGGCGGTGTCGGGCCAGCCATTCGGCGCGGGCGCGTTCCACAGCGGTTGTCCAAGTCCGGACAAAATGCCGAGATACGCCGGCGGCGGGATTTGCGCCGGATTGAGTGCCCGAAAACCCGCGACCACCAGATCCTGCGGCGAGCGCAGTTTGGTGCCAGGCGTCCACGCCTCCGGCAGGTCGATCAGCGCGGCGGCGGCGGCCCCCAGATCGCCATTGGTATCGCGCAGCACCCCGGCGACGCGTTGCACGGCGGCGGGCGGCGGCACGTCCGCGACGAAATGCCGGACCAGCTTGCTCGCCAAATACCGGTGGGTCGCGGGATGCGACGCGAGGAACCGCAACGCCTCAAACCCGCCGGCCTCACCCTCCGGGAAAACATGACCCATCAATCGATGCACGCCCGGTTCATGCACTCTGGGTCGGAAAACGAAGCCGAGAGGATCCTGCTTCAGCTCGACAGACCACCCCGTCAGGATCCGCGCGAAGGCCGTGACGTCATCCTGGGTGTATCTCGCGGCGGGACTGACGGTGTGCAGTTCCAAACACTCGCGCGCCAAATTCTCATTCAGATCGCGTTTGGCGTTCTGGCCCGCCGGACTGTTGGGACCGATCGAGGCCGCATTGTCCAAATACACCAGCATGGCAGGATGACGCATCACCGCCAGCAGCATGTCCTGAAACCGGCCGGTGACATGGGGCCGGATCGCCTCCGCCACGAACGCGCCCACCATCGGCGCGCATTCGCCCCGTCGGAGCGAGACGGTGAAATGGTTGGTCCAAAACCACACCAGCCGCTCCCGGAACGGCGTCGCGGTGGCGACCGCGCGGGCGATCGCCGACAGGCCCTGACTGCGATACAATTCCCGCGCCAGCGACTCCCCTGGGCTAGGCTTGTTCTCCCGATCGGCGCGGAAAATCGTCAGCGCCTCAGCGGTCGACGGCGCGACGCCCGCCCATGGATCGTCAGGCTGACGCAATTGATCGCG
>JAYVXQ010000177.1:0-5848 GCA_043785025.1 Acetobacteraceae bacterium | reverse complement strand
GTGATTTCTTGCGTCAGCATGGCGATGGCGGCGACGCTGCCGGTGCGGCGTTTGTAAGGTGTGCGATCGGCCGGCGCACAGGACCATTTGTTACCCGGAATAGTTGCAATTTAGCGGCCGAACTCATCTTTCAGGCGCTGGCGAGAGAAACGATCCGCGCGTAGGGTTTATTGGCGCGTTTTCCGATCGCCCAGGGTAACGGAAAGCGCTCTGGTTTTTTGTTGTAGCGAGGATCTTGATCCGCTCAGGTGTGTCCACGTGATCGGATGATGCTCTAAGCCACACTTCAGCAAAGGTCCGGCCATGAGTGGAAGCAACGAGATTTATTTCGCCACCACGGATACCAGCGGCTTCTATCCCAACGCGCTGTGGGTCACTGACGGGACGTCCGGGGGCACACGCCTGATCGCGACCTATCCCGCCGGCGTAACGGTCCAGCCGCTGGGTTCGGGCGCGGGCGGATTTGTCTTTGGGGTCGGATCGGCGGGCGCCACCAATCTTTATTTCACCTTGGGCACCGCGGCATCGACGCATTTCGTGCTCAATGCCCCGTTCGGTCCGCTGCCGGCGGATACCGCGTCCAACCATATCGCGTTCCTGACCGCGACCACGTTGGTTGGCGGGTTCACGTATGCGAACAATACCGTCACCGTCGGGTATGCCGATCTGATCAATGGGGCGCCGACGCCGCTGTTGCTCAATTTGACGCAAAACCCGGCGGGCGTTGAAACGGCCACGGGGTTCACCGCCTTGGGCGGGGTCGCGTTCTTCGTCGACGCGAATTCTCTGGGTGTCGCCAATCTATATCGTACCGACGGTACCACGCCGGGAACGATTAAGCTGACGTCGGCGGCGGGGTTCGCGAATTTGACGTCCGAGACGAACGCGGCCGCCGTCACCCGGATTTTCCTGTCGAAAGCGACGACATCGACGCCATCGACCAGCGACGGGGTGCTGCTGTCGATCGGCGACGCCGATGCCACGCCGTCGATCATCTTCGATTTCGGAGTTGGCACCGCGGTCGATTCGATCACCAACGCGGCGGGATTGCTGTTCATTGTCGTGCGCAACGCCAATGGCACGCGATCGATCTGGACTGACGACGGGTCGGCGGCACCACCGGTGCTGATCGGGACCGTGGGAACGGCCGCGGTCTCGCAAATTCAGATGGCGGGTGACGGCAGTGCGCGCGTTTATTTCCAGGCGGGCAACACGGTCGAAACCGCGGTCGCCGCGGGCATCACGTCCCTGGGTGCCTTTTCCCGGGTTGGAACGCTATTCGCTTCGGCTGGAAAATTATATTTTGGCGCCGACAATGGCGTAAACGGGCTGCAGCTCTGGGCTTCGACCGGCACGCTCGCCTCCACGACGCAAATCGCGGTGATCAACCCCAGCGGCGATGCGAATCCCACCAATTTCGCGGTCTTAGGTGCGCAGTTATTGTTTTCCGCGAATGACGGCGCGCATGGGGCGGAATTGTTTTCGTGGAACGGCGGCGCCGCGGCGATTTTCGCCAATCTGGCACCTGGCGCGATCGGCTCCAATCCGTACGGGTTGACAGCCGGCTCCGCCTTGACCACGGGGGCGGCGGGTCCGGGCCTCGTGACATATCAAACCTCCAATTTCCTTAATAACCAGGGATACAGTGACGGCACCTTCGCGGGCACGTCCGCGGGCCAGTTGCCCAACCCGACGGTCTTCTCGATCAGCGGCGGGAATGGATTCCTCACGATATCGCATGGCTCCGCCGATACGACGATCTCGGTGCCGGTGGACGTAAGCCAGTTTTCCTTCCTGAATACCAATACTCCGTTGAGTTTCACGTCCACGGGCGCGTTTTTCACTTATAGTGGTGGTTCAAAGACGGATGGCTCGGCGCCGTCGTTGATTGGTTTCATTGGCGATACGTCGCTGACGCCGGTCACGCTGTTGACGGTGAAGCCAACCGTGACAAATGGAACGACAAACATCCTCGATCAGGTCGCGGTGGGACCGATTGAATATTTTCTGGTCGAGAAGGGCGATGGCAATTATCTCAATCGTAGTTCGCAATTATGGACGTCGGACGGGTCGGCGGCGAATACGAAGTTGGTCGCGAGCCTCGGCGCGGTGTACGATCCCAATACCGCGTCATCCTTTACCAACATCAACAATGCCGTCGCCGACAGTCAGGCCTGGGGGGCGCTGCTGAAGGCCAGCTCCGGCGGCGCGATTTCGCTGTTTACCTCCACCGGCGCAACAGGCAATTTCGCCAGCGTGTCGCTGGCTTCGATCGGATTGTCCGCCGCCACCTTCAACAATACCGGTCAGAACAGTCTGGGGTTGTTGGGAGCGACCTATCTGTTCTCGATCAAGAACGGCACCAGCATCGCGGCGGTGGCGACCGATGGCACCGGCGCGGGGACGAAGATTCTTACGACGGAAACGCCGGCGAGTTCCTCGCAGACCTATGGCGATTTCGTCCGCGGGGGCAATCTGGTTTATTTCGATGACGGCGTGGGCGGGGCGCTTTACGTCTCCGATGGCACGGCGGCGAACACGCGGCAGCTATTGACCACGGGGGCGTATATCGCGCCTTACTCCGCGGCCTTCAACAGCATCGTGACGCCGTCGACCGCGAGCATCACGGTCGGTGTCACGACTTATTTTTATTTCGTGGCCGTCGCGGGCGGACAAACCGGGCTGTATTATTCCGATGGAACGACGGTCCATACCGTGAAGGCGGCGGGCCTCGCGAAGAATTCTTATGTCACGGCTTCGGGAAACGCGATTTTCTTCGCCGCCGATGGGGGCACCGGTTTCTCCACGCTGTGGATCACCACGCCCGGAGCCCCGAGCGCCGCGCCGGTCGTCGATCCCAATTTGTTTCCCGCGAGTTCCTTGCTGGCCACGGTGTTCGGCGCGCCGCAAGGGGTCACGAACATCCAGGCGGGTAGTCCCTATCCCGTCGCACCCGACACATTCTTTCTGTTATCGGGTGCCGACACCGTGGCGGGCGGGGCGGGCGATACCGCGATTTACGCCAGTCCGGGCGGCTTGAGCGCGGGCGATCAGATCGATGGCGGGGCGGGGATCAACGACCTGTATTTGTCGGGGACCGGCGCCTTCGACCTGTCCGCGCCCGCCTCTCTGAACAACATAACCCAGGCGCTGGTGACGGCCACCCATTCGACGATCACCTTGCGCGACGGCACCGCGATCCGGGTCAATCTGACGGGGTCGACCGGGGGCCTCGCCGACACGATCACCGGCGCCAATAACAGCGACATCATCAAGGGATCTGGCAACGATACGATCACCGTTGGTTCGACAAACGAAACCATATTCAATGTCGGGCGCGCGATCGTCACGGCGGCGACGGCGGGCGGCACGATCTCCGCGACGGTGCTGGAAATCGCGAACGGCGGTACCGTGGTGCTTGGCGCCTCCATCAGTAACATCGGCACGGTCACGCTGGACGCGGCGACCAATCTGACGGTGAATTTTCCGCCGAGCTTCAACTCCCTCATCAGCGGCAGCGCGGGTGCCGATACGATCACGCTCAACAATGCGTTGGGGATCAATAACTCCGCGTACTTCCTCGTCAAAGGCAATGGCGGCGGCGACCTGTTCATCCTGAACAACGGGGCCGCGGTCAGCGCGGATTTCATCGATCTGGCCGCGAATTTGAACGCCAGCACGATTCAGGGGTTCGATTTCACACCGGTGGGGGCGGTATTTCAGAACGGTCCCGCGGACTTCATCGACATCACGGATTTCGCTTATTCCGCTTCCGAGACAACGCAATTTGCCAGCGGCACACTGACAGTCACGGACGCCACGGGATCGCGTCACACCTCCATTGCGATCCCCGGCGCGCCCGCGGGTGGCGGGTTCCTACTGTCGGGCGACAGCGGGTCGGGCACGCTGGTGCGCTATGTCCAGCAAGTCTTCACCCTGACGGCGGGGAACGACACGGTCGCGGCCACGGCGACCAACCAGATCAACGTGCCGGCCGGCGCGCTGACGGCCGGCGACCATATCGACGGAGGCGACACTGGCCAGTCCGGCACGTTGCAAAGCACGATGCAACTGATCGGCGCTGGTTCGTTCGATCTGTCCGCGCCGGCATCGCTGACCCAGATCACCTCGGTACTGGGCGATACCACGGGGTCGAACATCGGCGGGTCCACGGCGATCGCGCAAACGATCACACTGCGGGCGGGACTCAACACGAAGGTGGTACTGGGCTCTGGCCACGATACGGTGTTCGGCGCGGCGAACAGCGCCACGATCACCAGCCTGCCGGAGAACCTTTTCGGCGGCGGCGATGTTATCTATCTCGGCGGGCCCAGGGAGGTTGTGCAGCTATCCGGGGTCGCGGCGGACGTCATCCATGTCACCGCCGCGACCAGCCTCGCGCGCGTGACCGACACCCTGGAGGGCAGTGGCACCCCGACCGGGACCGAGGCGATCGACGGCGGCGGCATCGTCGGTCTCGGCGACGTCACGATCGGTCAGGTTCTGCTGACCGCGCCCACGAAATTTTACGCGTTGGCGACCGCGCCGGATAAGACGGTTGGCAGCGCGGATCACGATGTGATCGACCTGACCAATGCGGGCGCGGGATCGTTCGGGGGCCTGATCAGCGTGGCACCCAAAGGCGGCGGCGATCAGATTTTCGCGCCGATCAACGACGGTCTGCTGGTGACGGGCACGCAGGCGGAGTTGAACAACACGACAATCTCCGGGTTCAATTTTCTTCCCGCGGCGTCGTCGGGGCAGTTCGGACTGATGACGCCGGTCACGATCGATATTACCGATCTGGCGAAAGCCGGTGTCACCACCAGCTTCAGCGGGGGGACGCTGACCGTGCTGAACAATGGCGTGGTCGTTGATACGTTCTTGCTGCCGGGCGCGCCGGGTGCCGGCGGTTTCACCGTCACCGCCGATACCGCCGGGTCCGGTAGCCTGCTGGGGTTCGTGCCGTCCGGGTCCAGCGCGCCGGTCACGGCGACCTTGTCGGCGGGACAAACCAGTTTCGCCGCGTCGCCCGGCGACGATACGCTGAACGTGCCAGCGGGGGCGCTGACCAACACGCAGACCCTGGATGGCATGGGCGGGGTGAATACGCTGTCGCTGACCTCGGCGGGGACGTACGACCTGACGCTGCCCGCGTCGCTGGCGAATTTCCAACTGCTGCGGGTCGCGGCGGGTGCGACGGTCATAATGCGGGCAGGCGGGCCGGTGGATGTGGCCGCGACAAACGCCACGGTCATCGGCGCCAACGCCCAGGACACGATCGCCGTGATCGGCAATGGGAATACGGTCGTGGTCGGTAACGCCGGCGCGACCATCCTGGATGGGGGTCTGAACACGACTTATTCCGTGTCCGCCGCGACCGCCGGGGCGACGTTCACGGGTCCACGCGACGGATCCGGCACCTTGCTGGTGACGGGCAATGGCGGCGTGGTGATGGGGACCGGGGTATCCGGCGTGTCGTCCGTCAACCTCACCCCTACCGGCGCCGTGTTCTATGCCAACGCCACTCCTGGGCTTCGGATATCGGTGTTGGGAACGGTGGCGGGACCGCGGGATATCGTGATCGCCGGGGCCGGCGGGGACGTGGTGACCGATACCAGTCTTGGCGGGAATATCCTGGCGGCGGGGGCGGGGAATGATACGTTCATATTCGGCTCGATCAACCAGAACGGGCCGCCGGCGGGCGATACGCTGTATAATTTTGACGTGTCCGGCACAGACACGATCGGAATACCGTTTCTTCTGCCCAACAGCCCGAGCTTTAACAACGGCACCCTGACCGTCGGCGCCGCCGGCGATCCAAGGCAGTTGAATCTGGTTTTACGGG
>JAYVXQ010000176.1:0-5854 GCA_043785025.1 Acetobacteraceae bacterium | reverse complement strand
CGGCCGCGAGCGGCGGATTGAGCACGCGCGATGGCGGCTTCGAGCGTGTCGAGTTGAGCGCCAGCCTCGGGCGTGGCGATCGCCGCGCGGGCGGCGGTGACGGCGGTGAACAAAGCCGGAAGTTCAGGTGCGCCCTCGGCTTTCAGGGCTTCCAATTGGCGGATCGCGGCCGTGAGACGAGCGACGGCGTCAGGGTTGGGTTTGGCGGTGGCCGAAGCGGTTTCCAGACCGAGCACGCGCGTGATCCATGCGTTTTGCACGTCGGTGGCCATCGTTTCCCTCCGTCGACGGCGAAGGATAGCGTGGAGGTGGAGCGAGTGACAAGCGTTTCGCGTCAAGTGGATTTTTGACAAGGACGGTTCAGGCCGTCGCGGACGGGCCAGGTTGTAATGTAAACGCAATTATTTGAGAAATAATATGATACCGCTTACAAGGAAAACTTCTCATGTCAATTTCAGGTTCCGCCGTTATACTCATCGCCGCCCTTGGTCTTTCTGCCTGTGCCAGTGTTGGAAATCAGGTGCTGGCGGAGGTTGATCCGAAGACAGTGTCACGGGCGATTTTGGATGGAAAATCCACGAAAGCCGGGGTTCAGGAAACATTCGGTGACCCGATGGACACGACGTTCACCGAGAATGGCAGTGAAATCTGGAAATATTCTTATGCTTACGCGACTCCCATGGCGGCCAATTTCATACCGGTGGTCGGGATATTCGCGGGCGGCAGTAACGTCCAAAAGAGAGTTTTGACGATATTGTTCAACAAATCCGGCGTGGTCATGAACCATTCGATGACATCGAGCGACCTGCAATTCAGGCGTGGCGGATAATACCAACCGCCGTTGACGTTGACTGTACCTCGTCATGGAGGGCGTGGGCCGACCCGTGACGAGGGTCACTCTTTCGGGCGGTTGGTATAAAAGCGGCGGACCTTGTGACCGCGGGAAGCCTGTTCATGCTCCGCCGCGGAAGCGGTCAATGCCGGCAGGCATCGCGATGGTTTCAGCGAGTTTCGTTGTTTTTCAATATTAAAATTTTCGCCGACGCGCGGTAAGACGCTTACCCCTGGACGCTTTACCCCCTTGGGATCCCCGCCGACGCGGTCAACCCCCCATCCACCGGAATATACGCCCCCGTGACATATCCCGCCGCCGGCGACACCAGAAACGCAACGACCGCCGCGATTTCCTCGGGGCGGGCATAGCGGCCGGCGGGCACACGACTTTCGGTCGCGGCGCGATGCGCGGCGAAGGGCGCCATCATGTCGGTATCGACGAAGCCGGGTGCGACATAATTCACGGTCACGCCCCGCTTCGCGCTCTCGATGGCGAGGCCCTTCACATAGGCCAGCAACGCCGCCTTGGTCGCGCCATAGGCGACATTACCCTGGCTCGCGACCTGGCCGATGACCGAACCCACCGCGACAATGCGGCCGTTTCTCGCCCGGATCATCGGGCGGGCGACGGCGCGGGCGATGCGGGTGAACGAGAAGAAATTGACCTGCATCACCGCCTCGGCGCGATCCTGATCCATCATCGCGGCGAGCGTGTCATACGTCGTGCCGCCAACCTGAACGAAAGCGGCCCAAGGCGCCTCGTTTTCCAGACCCGTGGCGAAGGCCTCGACGGCGGCGCGATCGGCGAGGTCCAGCGGCCGCGCCTCACCAGGCAGATCGCCGGGTTCGGTGCGATAAGTGTAGGTGACGGCGAAGCCTTGCCCGGCCAGCGCGCGCACCACGGCGGCACCGATACCGCGGCGCCCGCCAATCACCAAAGCGCGCGGTTGATCCGCCATCACGGCGCCGCGCCGATGACGACGCACACGTTCTGCCCGCCAAAGCCGAACGAATTGGAAATCGCGTATTTCACATTCGCCGCGCGCGCCACGTTCGGCACGCAATCCAACGGCAGCGCGGGGTCCGGGATATCGTAATTGATCGTCGGCGGCAGCAAGCCGTTGCGGATCGTATACAGCGAAAAAATCGCCTCGATCGCGCCCGCCGCCGTCAGCGTGTGGCCGATCATCGACTTGTTCGACGAGATCGGCAGCGTATTCGCGCGCTCCCCGAACACGGCGGAGATACCGACGAACTCCATCTTGTCGTTCTCGGGCGTGCCGGTGCCATGGGCGTTGACGTAGCCGATCGCCTCGGGCGGCAATCCGGAATCGGACAACGCGCGCGCCATGCAGGCGACGACCGGCTTGCCGTCGGGGGCGGATCGGGTGCGGTGGAACCCGTCCGCCGCCTCACCGCAGCCGGCGACGATGCCGAGGATGGTGGCACCCCGGGCACGCGCGGCGGCGAGGCTTTCCAGAACCAAAGCGCCGGCACCCTCAGCCATCACAAACCCATCGCGGTCTTTGCTGAACGGCCGCGCCGCGGACGATGGCGGGTCGTTACGGGTGGACAGCGCGGATAGCAGGGAAAAGCGGATCAGGCTTTCCGGGTTGACCGAGGCATCGGTGCCAACGACCAAAGCCGCCGTGCATTCGCCGCGCCGGATCGCCTCGACCCCCAACTGGATGGCCGTCCCGCCCGAGGCGCAGGCGGTGGAGGTCGCGATGGGCGCGCCTTTGGTGCCGAACCGCTCAGCCAAAGCGTCGCCGACGGAGGCAAACAAAAAGCGTTCGAACCAGGGCTCGAAATGGCCGTTATCGGCGGCGCGGATCAGGTCAGTATATCCCAACGCGTCGTTCACCCCCGCCGCCGCGGCCAAAGCACGGCGCTGCGGCCATTCCATTTCCACGGGCGGCAACGCCATGAACAGCGGCCCCGGAAAGTCGCCGGGCCGGCCGATATTGGCTTCGGCGAGGGCTTCCTCGGTCACCAGTTCCGCGAGGCGTTGGGCGTAAGCGGGGGCGGAGGGTTCGGGCACCGGAATGAAATCGACAGTGCCCGCGATGGTGGTGCGCAGACCGTCGATCGGGAAGCGGGTGATCCGGTGAATGCCCGATTGTCCCGCCGTCAACGCGCGCCAGTTGTCCCTCTGGCCCTGCCCCAGGGAGGTGATGACCCCGGTGCCGGTGATGACGACGATGGGGCGGCCAAGATGGTCGGTGTCCGGCATGCGCGGCCTCCTATGCCGGGATCAACAGGGCGGTGGCCTCGTTGCGCCAAATGCCCCAGGACGTGACGAAAACGCCTTTCAGCGCGCCGTCGTGCGGGGTTTCCAGCGCCTCCAACGGCGGGAATAATTTGCCGCGTCGCAGGCACATCGCGGCCAGCGCGACCGAGGCCGGAAAAGCGGGTTCGACGGAATTGCCCAGGGCGGAGGTGGAGGCGCGAAATGGCAGGCCAAGCCCGGTGAGGAACGCGAGTTCCTCGGCCGTGACTTTGGGCGATCCCGCGCAGCCGGAAATCACCGCCGAGGCAGCCGCGGTGCCCCCCAGTTCGGCGATCTGGCGGTTCGCGTTGGCGGCAGCCTGGCCGGGGTCGCGGCGGCAGCGATCCGTGCGGATGCCGGCGATATGGGCTTTGGGCGTGACACCCCGGGATTTCGCGTGCGCGCGGCTTTCGATCACCAGGAAGCAGCCGACGGAGCCGAGGATGGTGCCGCCGCCTTTCGCCGCGCGGGTCCACATCGGCGCCCAGGGATCGCGCCAGAGCGTGTGGCCCATGGCGTTGTGGAGGAAGGCGTCGGGGCGTTGCGCGTTGAACGATCCGCCGGCGAGGCAGATGTCGCTCTGCCCCGCCTCGATCCTGGCACAGGCGATATGCAGCGCGTCGGAGCCCGCGGCTTCCTCGCCCATGAAGGTGCGCGACGAGCCGACGACGCCGTGCACGATGGAGATATTGCCCGCGAGCAGGTTCGACAGTTGCGCCAGGAACAAAGTGGGGCGGATGTCGGCGAGCAAATGCTCGTTCAAATAGGCGTCGGGATTTTCGGCCGTCGCGAGGCCTTTCAGGATGGCGGCGTCGACGGCGTAATCGCGTTCGCCTCCGCCAGCGGCGACGATCATGTCCATGCGTTCCAGCAGCGCCGGGTCCCCTTTGGCGTTGGCGGAATCGAGGGCGAGGCCCGCCGCGTAAACGCCGTAGCGCTGCCAGTTTTCCATCTGACGCTGGTCGCCGCGTTTGGGGATCTGGGCGTCCAGCGCAAGCGTGGTCATCGGATGGACGGCGTAAGGGGCGAAGCTGGTTTGGTCCACGACCGGCGAGAAATCGTCGAGCGCGGCGAGATGGGCTGCCTCGCCTTCCCCCAGCGACGAGATCAGGCCGATTCCGGTGATGACGGGGTCGTTGTCAGCCGGCATGGAGGAATTCCTCGGGGAAGCCGATGTCACGGGCCTTGAAGATCATTGCCCCGCGGATCGTATCGTTCGGGAAAGGGCCAACGGCATAGCGGATTTCGGCCGAGGCGGCCTTTTGGCCGGCGACGGTGATCACGGCCTCGATAACCGCATAGCCGGAGCCGTCGCCGGTGATTGTGGCGGTCGCCGCGATCGTTTCGCCGGGTTCGACGAAGCGGCGCATCTTGGCGCTCTCGACCCGGGTGAGGAACGGCATGGTCTGGAATTTACGCGCGGCGAGAATGAGCCAGCCGCCGGTTTGCGCCATGGTTTCGATCATCAGCGCGCCAGGCAAACGCGGAAATCCGGGAAAATGCCCCACGAATACCGGGCTTTCCGTGGGGACCTGGCAATGCGTCGTGATCGTGCCGGCGGTCAGGTCGATCGACTCGATCCGGTCGACCATCTGGAAATATTCAAGCAGCACGGTCGGTGAGGCCTTTCTGGCGGCCGGTCTTATGGCGACGCCTCAGATGGCGGGCTTGGCGGCCACGAGTTTGTCGATGTTGGCGCAGAGGTTGCCGAGGACGAAGTATTCTTCCGTTTTCACTTTGCCGTCGTTGACGTCCTGGGTCCATTGTTCGATGGGCATTTTGATGCCGAAAGATTTGTCGATGGCGAAGGCGATGTCGAGGAAGTCCAGGCTGTCGATGCCCAGATCGTCAATGGCGTGGCTTTCCGGTTTGATCGTGTCGCGCGGAATGTCGCAGGTCTCAGCGATAATGTTGGCGATCTGATCGTATGTGGCGGACATCGTTAAGCCTTTGATATATTGGAGATAAATCCGGAGTGGCGTGAGGGGAGGCTGGCCCGTCGTTTTCCCTCGGCCAGAGTCGAGAGCCCGTATATCGGAGCGGAGCCCTGAGTTCAATGGAGCTGGGTGCCCCCGGAGGGAACCAGTTCATCGGCAACAACCACCGTTTGGCGTCTACGTCCTAGCCGTGCGGTATTGCGGAAATGCGGGCACAGTCCCGACGCCCCATCAGGACGCAATCCTGGGTCTTGCGGAGGTCCGCGATGCTCATGGCGAGCCAGATCCCGATCGCCGTCAGCGCCACGGTGAAAGCCAGGGCGGCGACATTGGCCAGCATGCGATGGCGGAAGTCGTCGGGCGGATCGTCACGGCGCCGTTCGTAGCGGGAGAGGTCGTTGGGGGCCGACGGGCCGGTCGCCGCTGGTTCATCGCCGTGGCCCGGCGGATGGGCCGACGTCCGCGGCCGGAATTTGACCACGACGTGCGCGTCAACGCTGGGTATCGGCCGCTGGGTCTTCACTGCTGTCGGTCCGCGGAAGTTGTGATCCTGTCTAGCACGCTCGCGGGGGCTTCAGACATGAAATGTTGGCGCGCCATGCAGCAGCAGGCGGCTATTTGATCGCCGGCGCCCCCATGACATAATGGAACCCGGTGCAGGGCGTTTTAGCCGGTCAATCCCGAGGTTCCAGATGATGGCCAATACGCGCGAGCCGCTGCTAAAGCCGGTTCCGATCCTGTCGCTGCGCCCGACCCAGATGACAGTCGGAATGCGAGAGGTGAAGGAAAAGCGCAAGCGCTGGCGCGAACACAA
>JAYVXQ010000175.1:0-5854 GCA_043785025.1 Acetobacteraceae bacterium | reverse complement strand
AGCGCGGTGAATTCGTTCAACCCATACGTCTCGGTCAGCCGCATCTTCGAATACCGTTCCGCCGCCTTATCGATCACATAGGCCTCGATCGGCGCGATCTGACCGGTCATGGTGCGCGCCATCACCTCCAATTCGCAGGACCGCTCCATCATATACAGCCGGTGCAGGGCGCCATGGATCGTCGGGCCGAACGACAGCAGCCCGTGATTCAATAACACAACGCAACTACCGTTCTGACAGGTTTTGCCCAAGGCCTCGCATTCCTCGGCGCTCGCGGGCACGCCATACGGATGATACGCGACATCGTCATAGATCTGCAGCACGTCCTGGCTGATCGGACGCAGCCCATCGCTCAACAACGACACACCCGCCCCCGCCCGCGTATGCGTGTGCATCACGCAATTCGCATCCGGCCGAGCCCGGTAAACCCCGCTATGGATGGTGAACCCCGCGTTGTTGAACGCGCCCGCCGCACCCAAAACATTGCCGTCGATATCCATCTTCAACAGCGAGGACGCGGTCACCTCATCGAACATTTCACCGTAACGATTAATCAGAAAATGGTTCGGCTCGCCGGGGATCCGCGCCGACAGATGCGTATTGATCGTATCGGTCCAACCGAAATAATGACATATATGATATAAAGCCGCGAGATCGCAGCGCGCCTTCCATTCGGCATCGCTCATCTGGGTCTGTTTCATCTGGACGGCGGCGGACATCGAAAACCCTCCTGTATGATCCGTGCCAGCCCATGCGGCCGGCCAGCCACCACCCTGCGGGATCACACCCCGGGCGGCAAGACCCGAGGAAAAACCACGCCGCCGTCAACGCTTCATTAACGATCGCCGCTTATTCTAACCCAGCGCCCCCACGCGCCAGAGTTCACCATGTTCCACCGCCTTACCGTCAAAATCCTGCCGCGGGCCACGCTCCTCGGGCTTGCTTTGGTCGCGGTCGCGTCCCTCGCGCTGCGCTGTTGGACGGGATGGTGGAACCTGTGAACCAGCGGCGCCGTGCAACGCGCCGCGGGCGCGTCGGGGCAGGCGTTTCAGGTCATGAACAACATCCGCTCCGATCGCAATTCCGTCCCACGCATCTGGGCTGCCGCGGAACCGCCGAACGCGGAAACCTCCGCCTATGTCAAAGCCATGCAACGCGCCGAAATGACCGCGTTCCGCGCCTTGGTCTCCGATCTCGACGCAACTCAGTTCGACGGCCGCGATCAGGTGGTCCCGCCGTTGCGCCAGTCTCTCGACACGCTCACCCGCTTACAGGCCGAGTTCTGGTCCAACATCACCTCCCCGCTCGCCTCCCGCCGCGCCGATCTCGGCCCGGAATACATGAAAGAGGGCCTCGCTCTGCAAACACGGCTGGAAGACCTCTCCCGCCGCCTGTTCGCCTCCATCCAGCATCAGGACGACATCGTCGATCAGATGATGACCTTCAAACAACTGGCCTGGCAGGCCCGCGACAGCGCGGGGGAGGCCTCATTGATGATCTCGCGCGGCATCGCCGCCGGATCGCTGCCCAAAGACAGTTTCCGTAAAGACGACACCCATCTCGGCGCCTGGCGCGCGATCGAGGAATTGATGGCCAGTGGCGCCGTCCCCATTGCCCTCACCCGCGCCGTCGACAACGCCAAACAGATCTATTTCGCCCCCGATTACGTCGCCAAACGCGACGGTCTCCTGACCAATCTGGTCGACGGCGTGAAACCCCCCACCACCGCCAACGAGTGGTCCATGTACGTCGTCCCCAAACTGGGCGCGATGTTGGGCGTCGCCGAGGCCGCCCTCAGCGCCGCCAACGACCGCGGCGCGGTGCTCCATGCCAACGCTTTTAACGCCCTGCTGTTCGACGGCGCGCTGCTGCCGCTGGTCCTGGCGGGTGCGATCGTCAGCGTGATGGCCGTCAGCCGCCGGGTGATCACGCCGCTGAACACGATCCGCGCCGCGATGGGGCACCTCGCCGCTGGCACGCTGACCGGCACCGTCGCCATGCCGGCGCGCGACGATGAAATCGGTGCTCTGGCCGCCAGCCTCACCGTGTTCCCCCGCCAGGCGATCGACAAAGCGGCCCTCGAAGCCGCCGACCGCGCGGACCGGGCTCAGGCCGACACCCGCCAGGAAACCATCGACGAGGAACTCCGCGGACTCGAAGACGGCGCCCCCTCCGCCCTCACCACTTTGGGCTCCGCCGCGATGCAAATGCACGGCGCCTCCAACGCCATGGAAATCATCTCAACACGCACCAGCCTCGGCGTGCAGAGCGTCGCCTCGGCGGCCGAGGAAACCTCCGGCGGCGTCACCTCAATCGCCGCCGCGACCGAACAATTCAGCGGCTCCATCAACGATATCAGCCGCCACGTCGCGCACGCCAACACCATCACCGGCCGCGCGGTGGAGGAAACCCGCCGCACCGACACCACCGTGCGCGGCCTCGCCGCCTCGGCCGTCAAAATCGGCGAGGTCGTCAAACTCATCAACGACATCGCCGGACGCACCAATCTGCTGGCGCTGAACGCGACGATCGAGGCCGCGCGCGCGGAGGAGGCCGGCAAAGGCTTCGCCGCCGTCGCGTCCGAGGTGAAGTCACTCGCCGCCCAAACCGCCAAAGTCACCGAGGAAATCGCCCGTCAGATCGCCGACGTCCAAAGTGTCACCGACGAAACCGTGCAGGCCATCCGCCGCATCGCCGCGGCGATCGATGAGGTGAACGACGTCGCCACCTCGATCGCCGCGGGGGTGGAGGAACAGGGCGCCTCAACCCAGGAAATCGCCCGCAACGTGCAACAGGCGGCGCGGCGAACCCGCGACATGTCGGAAACCATCGCCGGCGTGTCGAACGACGCCCGCGTCAGCGACAGCATTGCGCGGGACGTGAAAACCGCGTCCCCGGCGATGGCCAGTGAAACCGATGCGCTGCGCCACCGTGTCGACACGTTCCTGAACGGGATCAGGGCCGCCTGACCCCCCACGTCACGAGACGCAGCCCGAAGGCGGCGGCCGTCACACCACACCGTTGTCCTTCAACGCCCGCACCGCCGCGGGTGTCAGGCCGCACAGCGAACCCAACAGCGCCTCTGTATGCTCGCCCAACAAGGGCGGCCGCTCGACCGTCACCGGCGAGTCTGACAATTTGATCGGCGAGCCTACCGTCTGATACGTCCCCCGCACCGGGTAATCGACATCCACAATCATCTCCCGGGCGCGCAGATGCGGGTCCGCCAGCACCTCCCCGGTGTCCAGACAGGCGCCACAGGGCACCCCGGCATCGCCCAGAAGCTTCATCACCTCGTGCTTGGTGCGCTGCCCGGTCCAGGCCGTGATGATGGCGTTCATCGCCTCCCGGTTTTCCCAACGCGCCTCGGGCACGGCATAGCGCGGATCGTCCGCCAGCTCCGGCCGCCCGATGACCTCCAGGAACGGCTTCCACATCTGCGGCTGCGCGAAAATATAGACGTAATCGTTGGACCCGCCGGGCGCGCAGGCATAGGTCGTGCCCGGCACCGTCCGCCCCAACTGATTGCCCGAGCGCCCCATGGGCTTGCCGGTGCGCTGGTGGTCGCGCAGAGACACCCGGATCAGGTTGACCACGGCATCCTGCATCGACACTTCCACGTGCTGCCCGCGGCCCGTCGTGTGCCGCTGTTGCAGCGCCGCCAGGATGCCGATCGCCATGTGCATGCCGGTGCCCGAGTCGCCGATCGCGGGAAACGTGAACGTCGGCGGATTGTCCGGGAATCCGGTCACGCTCATCGCGCCCCCCATCGCCTGGGCTATGGGCTCGAAGCTCTTGAAATCCGCGTAGGGGCCGTATGTTCCGAACCCCTTGATCGTGGCGTACACCAGTCGCGGGTTCAGTTTCGACAGCACGTCATAGCCCAATCCCAACCGGTCCAGCGCGCCGGGGCCGAAATTCTCAAGCAGTACGTCGGATTGTTCGATGACCTGTTTGAACAGCGCCTTGCCCTCGTCGCTTTTCAAATTCAGCGTCAGGCTTTGCTTGTTCGCGTTCAGCACCAGAAAGAACAGACTATCGCTGTCCTTGATGTCGCGCATGTTGGTGCGCGCGACGTCGCCGCCCTTGGGCTCTTCCAGCTTGATCACCTCAGCCCCCAGAAACCCGAGGATCTGCGCGCAGGCCGGACCCGCCTGATTATGGGTCATGTCGATGACACGTATGCCGGACAATGCCTGGCTCATGGTGGACCTCCCGCTCAATGAGAGGTCAGCCTACAAGTCCGTATACGCCGGGTCGACCAGGGGGCTGAACCACCAGGGGGCTGAACCACCAGAGGGCTGAACCAAAAGACCCAGAATGCGCGTAATAGCCCAGACCCGTCCCCAAAGGGACAGGTCCTCAGCCCTGACGAACCTTCATCCGCGGGTTCTTCTTGTTGATCACATAGACGCGCCCGCGACGGCGGACCACGCGGCAGTTCTTGTCGCGCACTTTGGCCGACTTCAGGCTGTTACGAACTCTCATGGGAAGGGCACTCTGTTGGGCTTTTACCGGAGGCGCGGGGGATAGGGGGCCTGGCGCTCATTGTCAAGCGTCACGCGCTCACGCGGACCGGTCGCACCCTCATCCGGAGCATACCTCCCTCCCCCTCATGAATACCTGGCCAACCATCCGGAGACGGCGTTACACTCCCCGAATCTGGATCGATACGGACAACGAAAACGTCTCAAGGGAAACCGTCCCATGGAACTGCATATCTTCGCCCGCTTCCATGCCCGCCCGGACCAGGAAGCCGCTCTCGAAGCCACCCTCCGCGCCATGGCCATCAGGGTGCGCGCGGAAACCGGCTGCCTCGCGATCGCCGCTTTCCGCTCGGTCAGCGATCCCGGCCTGTTCCACGTAAAATCCTCCTGGACCGACGAGGCCGCGTTCCATCATCACGCCGCCTTACCCGAAACCGGACATTTCGTGGAGCATATTCTGTCGATGATGGATCACCCGCTGGACGTCACGCCGGTCCGGGCGCTGTAAAAGCGCGAACGCGGCGCCGGAACGAAACCGAAGCGGCGCCGCAACGGATTTTGGACGATGCAATGCCCGAAGCGCGAGTTCGCGCCAGCACTCCCAACCCTCGATCTCAGGTCGAGACCATAAGAACCACAATCCAGGAGGGCCAGGCGCTCGCGCGTCAACTCGCTATAGGTTTCGGTGTGGCATTGGTGCCGCCATTGCTTATTTATTACGGTGTGAGCACGTTCAGTCACGCGCCGAAGCGGTCCGGCTTTTATACCCAGGCGGCCCACGATCCCAAAATGACCTCTGAGGAGATCGCGGCGCGGCAGGAGCAAACCAAGGCGGAAACCGCATCATACAACGCGGCTGAGCGGGTATTCAGTCTTCGTCTGTTATGCATCAGCGCGCCAATCGGCTACGCGGCGATTTTGTTTGGCGCATGGCGCCAGGCCTCGGGCCTGGGCGTTGGACTGATGTTCGGCGGCATCTTCGCCGTGATTAATGGATATTGGTGGCATTGGGGATTTGTGGAGGACTGGCTGCGGTTCATGTCACTGTTGATTGCTCTGGCTATCCTGATCTTGACCAGCTACCGGCTGATCCCGTCCGGAAAAACTGGCCAGCCCGCCGCACCCTGACCGTTCAAGTACCGGGCTTCGCTTTGAATAGCATCAGGCACGGGAACGCAATCAGACCATTGCCGGCGCCCCGCTGGCGCAAAAATTTTCAATTTCGTGGAATCGCTCACAGACATCCGTCTCCGCTTTCGCGATCCTGACCCGGCTGGATGCACCCCGGACTCTCGAAAAACCCGCGAGGCCATTTCCGTCGCGGTCCCTACGCGAACGACGTCCGCTCCAAAGCCCGATCGCGGGGT
>JAYVXQ010000174.1:0-5861 GCA_043785025.1 Acetobacteraceae bacterium | reverse complement strand
GAATCATAATCCCTTGGTCGGCGGTTCAAATCCGTCCGCCGCTACCATCTTTTCAGGCGTCACGTCCGTCTGGGTGCCCTGTTTCTCGCGCGTCCGGAATATTCGGACGAATCGCGGAAATAGACGTGACGGATCGCACCCGCGGTGTCATCGTCGTCCGGTAACGTCCTGAAACAGGCTCAACATGGCGCGGATTCCCGTTTACCTGGTCACCTTACTGGTGTTCCTTACCCTCGATGCGTTCTGGCTCGGGGTGTTCAGCGGGTCGCTGTACACCGGGACGCTTGGCGCCATTATGGTCGAGCGCTTCCGGATCGTGCCGGCGGTGGTATTTTATTTGCTGTATGTGGCCGGAATCGTTGTGTTCGTGCTGCCGTTGGCGCGGCGTTACGCCAATGTCTGGATGGCGCCGTTGTATGGGGCGTTTTTCGGGCTGTGCGCGTATGGGACCTATGACCTGACCAATCACGCGGTGTTGAAGGTTTGGACGACTCAGTTGACGCTGATCGACATGGCGTGGGGGGCGTTCGTGACCGCGATGGCGTCGCTGGCGGGGAATTTGATGGACCGGCGGCGGTAAGATTTCACGGTTTGTTCGCCTTTCGATGACCCGGCTCGCGGTTTGTTGGGGCGGGCATCGTTAGCCGTTCAGCTGTGTTCACCTGGCCGGATGACGCCTTGGCTTTTTGTTTGGGCGAGCGTCATCGGATCAGGCGTGGACCCCGGATCCGATGGCGCTGTGGCCGCCAGAATCGCGAAAAACATCGTCACGCACGCCACGCTACCCGCGTTCAACCACAGAATGGACGCGCAGGTCTCGGCCTGGCAGACGAACGGTGAGGCCGGGTAGCGCCCGTGCAACGCGAAACCGGCCGCGACCGGCAGCGCCAGCATCGTGTAAAATGTTGTTTTCTCCGAGGCGCGGAAGATCAGCGCCGCCAAAGTGACGCAGGGCAGCAGGAACAATGTGGTCCCGGCGGCTTCGCCTAAAACCCAGGTGTCGAAGACGGTGTTGGCGAGGCTGGCCAGAGCGAGGCCGATCCGCCCGCCCAGATCATGGCGGCGGATCAAAGCCGGCATCGCCAGGAACAAGGGAAAAACGATCAGCGTCAGCCACGCGCCGGGAAAGACACTGTTTCCCGCGCTCCACCAAAGATACAGCGGGTAGAACGGCGTGTTCCAGGCCAGCACCATCGCGATCAGATTGGCCTGGCGCGCGCGCGGGTTATCGGCCGCGATATACCTCTGAACCGGGCCGGGAAGCAGGCTCACGGTCTATGGCTTATTCCAGCTGACATAACCGATGTCTGTTCCATCGGATATGTCAGCTGGTATCGCGCGCCGGGTTGGCCGGCGGCGGCGCGCGAAACCAATAAGGATACCAACGGCCCTTCGTGTTGGCCCATCGAAGGTGGGTCAACACGAAGGGCCGTTGGTATTGGAGAATGGCGCGATCAGGTGGACACACCTGATGGAATGACGATCTTCGCCAAAACACATATTGAGCGCGTTCGCCGACGGAAAACGCGCCAATGTGCCAGCGCGATCCGGTTTACCCGGATAGGCCATGGCGGCTACGCCCAATTCAGACTGTGGGGGTGAGGCGGTAATGGCTGACACCCCATGCGCGGCCTTCCTCGTGTCCAAACAGGCCGGACACCGCGAGGAAGAACATACGCCAGCGCCGCCGCCACAAGGCCGCGCCGGCGCCATAAACGCCGCGCAGGATCGTTTCGATTTCCTGGGCATGCGCGTCGAAATTCGTCAGCCACGCGTCGGCGGTGCGCTGGTAGTGCTCGCCGCCCCAGCGCCAATCCGCGTCGACGGTGAACAAATGCGGGAAGCGGTGGATCAGCCGGTGACTTGGCATGATGCCGCCGGTGAAGAAATAGCGCGCGATCCAGTCGGCGGGGTCATCGGTGTCGAAACGATAGGGGGCGTGCGCGTGGGTAAAGACGTGCAGAAATAATTGCCCCCCGGGTTTCAGCCATAAGCGGGCGCGGGTCAGCAGCGCGTCCCAGTTGGCCATGTGCTCGAACATTTCCACCGACACGATGCGATCGAACACTGTGTCCGTGGCGAAGACATTCATATCGGCCGTAAGGACCGTGAGGTTTCCGAGGCCACGCTGGCGTGCCGTTTCGGTGATGTAAAGACGCTGCGAGTTTGAATTGGAAACGGCGGTGATCCTGCCGTTGGGATACCGCGCCGCCATGAACAGCGACAGCGAACCCCAGCCGCAGCCGAGTTCCAGAATCTCCTGTCCATCCCGCAGGTCCGCATGGGCCGTGGTTTCGCTCAGCGCCAAAACCTCGGCGTCCTCCAGCGTCGCGTGATCCGAGGCGAACAGACATCCGGAGTATTTACGATGTGGTCCCAGTACCAGGCCGAAGAACGACGCTGGCAGTTCGTAGTGCTGGTCGTTGGCGTCCTGGGTGTTGCGCGCGATCGGGAAGTCGCGCATCGCGGCGGCGAACAGCGGATCGGCCTCGGGCCGCGCGGCGGTCAGGCGGCGATGGGTGCGGCCCACCAGTTGGGAGATGCCGAAGCGCATCAGGCGGTCGGGCACCGGCAGACGTTCCAGCATCGATGTCGTGGTGGCGATCATGCTCATGCGCGGACCTCATGCTGTCGGGGCGGCAAGGGAAGGAAGGCGTTGGTACGCTTCTGGTAATCGCGATACGCGTCGCCGCGGGAGGCGAGCATGGCTTTCTCCAACGGGGGAATGCCGGAGACGTAAACCAGCAGCCAATACATCATGGCGGGGGCGAGCAGGCTAAGGGCGCCGATCGGCCACGACATATTGAAGGCAAACACCGGCCAGGCGCACCAGCCGAGGAATTCGAAGAAATAATTCGGATGGCGCGACCAGGACCACAGGCCGGCGTCGCACACGCGGCCTTGATTCGCGGGTTCATGCACGAAACGGGCGAGTTGGCGGTCGGCGATCGCCTCCCCGGCCAGGGCCGCCACGATAACGGCCAGCGCGAGCCCGTCAGTGGGCCAGAAGCCGGGTTTGGGGTTACGCGCCGCGATGAGGATTGCGACGCCGAGCGGCCAGGCGGCGAGGGCCTGGATTTGCAGGAAGGCGAACAAACGCGGCTGAAAGCGGTCGCCCCAATCGCGGCGGAAACCGGCGTAACGCACGTCCTCGGGGCGGGTCAGGACGCGGGTCCGCAGATGCAGGCCCAATCGGGCGGACCAGAGTGTCGCGAGGACGGCGACGGCGATCTGACGTGGGCCGTAAACCGTCGCGCCTGAGAGAGGCCAGAGCGCGCCGGCGATGCCCGCGGCACCCGTGGCGAAGGTCCAGCAAACATCAACCCAGCCAGCGTTGCCGCGGTATTTTTGATACCACCACGCCGCCGCCATCAGGACACTGAGAGCGATCCCCTGAGCGATTATAAGGGTGAGCAAGGGGCCGGTCATCCGGGCGAGCCCTTGGGCATATGATCAGGGGATGCCGCCGATCCTTGAATTCCGGCTTGCGCGCGGCCGGGTTGGGGCAGGCGCAGAAAGCGGCAGAGATCGTCGCGCAACGGCGCCAACCCTCGCAACGGCGCGGCGATCGCGGTCAGGCTGCTGACATGGCCGATATTGGGATAGACGATGGTTTCGACCGCCGCGCCGGCGGTCATCGCCTTGGCGGCGAGGCGGATGCTATTCGCCGGATAGACGGTGCGGTCGGCGTCACCGGTGATCAGTAGCATCGGGGCCTTCGCGTTGGCCGCGAAGGTGATTGGCTGCGTCTCGGGGCCCACCGGCGCGAAGATATTCTCCAGCACCGGGTCCTTTAACGGCAGGAAATCGTAAGGGCCGGAGATGCCGATGACCCCGGCGAGATCGGTTCCCGGATCGATCCCTTGCGCGTTGAGCCAGCGCGGATCGAGTGCGAGCATCGCGGCGATATAAGCGCCCGCCGAGTGTCCGATCAGATACAGCCGGGAGGGATCGCCGCCCAGGCGCGCGGCCTCATCGCGTCCGCGGCGCACGGCGGTGGCGGCGTCGCGCAGAAACCCGGTGAAACCCGCGTCGGGCCAGACGCGGTAGTCGGGGATGACCGTCAGCGCGCCGCACGCCGCCAGGTTGCGGCCCACAAACCGGTACTTGGCCCGATCGCCCGAGGTCCAGCCGCCGCCATAGAAGAACACCACTACGGGCGGACGCGCCGTTCCCGCCGCCGCCGGCTCATACACATCCATTTGGTGGCGCGGCCCGGACGCGTACGCAATGTCGCGCGATTCACCGCCAGGTGCCGCCGGTTGCATCGACCCCAGCAGGCCGGCGGGCGAGCAGGCCGCCAGTAACGAGGCGCTCAGCGATCCCGCGAGCGAGGTGAGCGAGACCCGCATGCCCTCAGGCGCCGACCAACGTTTGGGCGATGCGGGCGAGGACTGTTTTCATGCGCAATTTTCCCATGCTGGCGATCAGGCAGACGCAAACCTCATCGGGACCGGCGACCGGCTGGTGGATCGTGTCCGCGTCCAGATCGGCGATATCTCCCGGACCGTAAGTTCCGGTCGCATCCACGTATCGGCCGGTCAGAATGCAGGTCAATTCCCAGCCGTCATGCCCATGATCCGGGACGGGCCGGCCGGGGTCGACACGCAGAAGATAAACGTTTTCGCCCGGTTTGGTTCCCGGTACCGCCAGGCGGGCGCGCCGCAACCCGGGCCCGATCCAGCGCCAGCCGGTGCGGATCATGCCGAGGATGTCATCGGCTTTCGTGAACGGCGCGAGACCATCCGGCGCCGCGGCGGGGTGATCGAGCCGCGCCAGGGTCCGCGCCAACGCATCCGGTGCCATCGCGGTGTCAGGCAGATCGGCCAGCAAGACGCCGCCAAGCGCCTCGTGCGATCGGACGATGTCGCGGCATTCCCGGCAGAACGGCAAGTGCGCGTCGATCACCAGGGCCCATCCGGCGGGCAGCCCTCCAGCGCCGCGCGACACGAGCGCGCCCTCGGACGGATGGTGCACCGGCCGCGCGGCGCCGGCGTCGCGGAACGCGGCGTTCACCTCGATCAGGCGGGAACGGCCGGGGCTCATGATGGGTCTCCGCTGGGGTTTTGGTCCGATGAGGGCGGTTCGATCGCGAGGCTACGGCGCAACCGGACCAGCGCGAGGCGGAGGCGGGATTTCACGGTGCCGAGGGGAATGCCAAGCAAACGCTCGATCTCCACGTGGGGACGATCCTCGAAGAACGACAGGCGGATGACCTCGGCCTGATCCTCGGGCAGCGCCTTGAGCGCTTCGCGAACTCGCGTCTCGTACTCGGCTTTGTCGAAAGCGCGGTCGGGAGCGTCGGGTTCAGCGGGTACGAGTGAGGGATCGTCGCTGTCGAGCGTCCAACGATGGGCGCGGCGGTGGGCGTCGATGCGCTGGTTGCGGGCGATGGTGAAGATCCAGGTGGCGGCGCCCGCGCGCGTGGGGTCGAAGCTGGCGGCCTTGCGCCAGATGGCGAGCATGGTTTCCTGTGCCAGATCCTCCGCGTCGCCAGCGGTGCCGCCGGTGCGGATGAACCAGGTTTTCAGGCGCGGGCCGAAGCGGGCGAACAGGGCCATGAAGGCGGCGCGGTCGCGATCGGCGATGGCGAGCAGCAAGGCGCTGTCGTCGGAGAGTGTCATGATCGGATGCGGCCACAGACGTTCGATGCGCGACGCGGCCAGTGCTGGCACGGCGGCGGGGGACATCGTTGGCTGGGTGGCGGTAAGCCTGTCATCAAATTTCGCATCCATGACACATCAATACGGCCCACCCTCTCATTTGGATCACTCGCCGTGTTCCCTGGGGAGGTGATCCGATCGGCGCGTGGTTGCGTATGAGTGTCACAGCGAAACATGCTGGTCCAACGACGGCGGTTC
>JAYVXQ010000173.1:0-5866 GCA_043785025.1 Acetobacteraceae bacterium | reverse complement strand
ACGCTGGATGGTTTGGGTGTGGCGGGGGGAGGGGCGCACACGCTGGATGAGCATATTATTGTTGAAAGTTTGGCTTATCGCGGGCGGTTGATGGCGGGATTGCTGGCGCGGTTGGAGTAGGAATGGGGCGCTGCCCCATGCCCCGCGAGGAGGCTCTGCCTCCTCGACCTCCGCCAAGGGGCATGGCATGGCCCCTTGGAACCATTGGGTTCGGTCAGGGAGTGTGAGGAGGCCTACACGGACGTTGATAGGTCATGGATGGCCTCCTCACACTCCCTGACCGAATGGATAGATCCCAAAGGGCCTCGCCCTTTGGCGGGAGGTCCAGGAGGGCGGCGCCCTCCTGGTCGGGTTCGGGGCAAAGCCCCGTTCTTTCACGCCCTGATCAAATCCAGCAACGCCGCCTCGCTCAGTCGCGCCGTCGTCTCCGTTCCCTCCAACAGTTCTGACGCCAGATCGCGTTTATCGCGATGCAGCCGCAGGATCTGCTCCTCGATGCTGTTGCGCATGATCAGGCGGTAAATCGTCACCGGCCGCTCCTGCCCGATGCGGTGAGCCCGGTCCGAGGCCTGGTCCTCCACCGCCGGATTCCACCATGGGTCCAGGTGCACGACATAGTCCGCGGCGGTCAGATTAAGCCCGGTACCCCCCGCCCGCAGGCTGATCAGGAACAAATCCGCTGAACCCGCCTGGAACGCCGCGACCCGGCGTTCACGCTCCGCCGGCGATGTGGCGCCATCGAGATATTCATACCGGATCCCCCGCGCATCCAGCGCCGCCCGCACCAGTTGCAGATGGCCAACGAACTGGCTGAACACCAACGTCGTGTGCCGATTGCGGATCAACTCCTCCACCAGTTCCAGAAAGGCATCCAATTTGCCGCTTGGCACGCCGGCGGCGGGATCGATCAACGCCGGATTGCAGCAGGCGCGGCGCAAGCGCGTGATCTCCGCCAGGATCTGAATTTTCCGCCTGCCCTCGGGCGCGTCCAGGGCCGCGATCCGTTCCAGCGATCGTTGCCGCAGCGCTTCGTAGAAGGCGTGTTCGGTTTCACTCATTTCCACTGACAGCGTCTGTTCCGTGCGCGGCGGCAGCTCACTCAACACCGCGGCCTTGGTCCGGCGCAGCAGGAATGGCCGGATCAGCGCCCGCAGAGCCTGGCGGGCGCGCGGATCCTTGTCCCGCTCGATCGGGCGGGCGAACCGCTTTTGAAACCCCTCGCGCGATCCCAGGACCCCGGGATTGACGAAGTTGAACAGGCTCCAGAGCTCATCCAGGTAGTTTTCAACCGGGGTTCCCGTAAGCGCCAAACGGAACCCGCAGCGCAACGCCTGAACCGATTGGGCCCGCCGGGTCTCAGCGTTCTTGATCGCCTGCGCTTCGTCCAGCACGACCATTTGCCAGTCCCGGGCGGACAGCGCGTCACCGGTCTGTTGCAGCAGGCCATAGCTGCACACCAGGACGTCGCGCGGCCCCAGACTGGCGACCAGCGCGGCCCGTTCGGCGGTCGCGGGCAGCCGGCGGGTGCGCAATGTGGGGGCGAAGCGGGCAATCTCAGCCTCCCAGTTCGGACAGACCGAGGTGGGCGCGATGACGAGGCATGGTCCGTCCGCCGCGCGATCCAGCATGACCGCGATCGCCTGAACGGTCTTACCCAGGCCCATGTCGTCCGCGAGGCAGGCCCCGGCGCCCCAGCGCGCGAGGCGGGACATCCAGACGAACCCGTCGACCTGATAATCGCGCAGCTCGGCTTGCAAGCCCGACGGCGGCACCGGGGTCCAGCCTTCCGCTGAACGGATGCGCCCGACATGTTTTTTCCAGGCCGCGTCCAGTTTCACGTCGCCGGCGTCTTGCAGCACCGCGTCCAGCGCCGGAGCGCCCAGAGCATGCACGCGCCGCCCGTTTTTGTGCGGTTCCGATACCGCGGCCAGACGCTCCAACCGCGTTTGCAACTGGCGGGTCAGGGCGATGAAGCGGCCGTCGCCCAACGGGACGAACCGGCCGCGCGCCTGATCCAACCGCTGCAGCAGGAAGCGCATTTCCAGCACCTGGTCGTCATCCAGCGCGACGGTGCCCTCGACATTGAACCAGTCGCGGTCTTGTGCCACGCGCAAGCGGAGGTTTCCGGCGGCGACCGGATTGACCCGCATCGCGCGGCCTTCCGGCCATTCGACGGCGACCGGTCCGGTGTACGAGCCCAGTTCCAGGAGGAGTTCCAGACTGCCGTCCAGATCCTCGATGACCAGATCGCGTGGATCGGCACCGCCGCGATCGCGCAGCGTGGCGCAGGCGTCGATTAAAGCCGACCGTTCCGCCAGTTCGCGCGGTAAGTCCCGGTTGGCGCGCATCTGCTGACCGGCGATGGAGGCGAGGACGGAGCGGCCGCCAAGTCCGGCGACATAGGCCGGCCCGTTCTCGCCGAAGGGCCGCACCATCAGCGCCAGGCGCAGTCCGGATTCATAGGGCACCAGCTGCACGACGGGCGTGGTTTGGCCCTCGACCCCCGGCAGATCGACATCGGCGATATCGGCGCGGACCGGCAAGGTGGGGCTGTCGCGCCGCACCATCGCCACGACCTGATCGCGCGCGGCCGCCGGCACCGTGAGGCCACGCGCCCCAAGGATTTCCTGCACCGCCATCATGGATCGGGGGAATTCGATGACCCGGTAGCGCGACGGGGTTTCCGCTTCGAGGAACACCGTTGGCGCCTCCGCCGCGTGCGACAGCGCGATGCAGTAACCGTCCCGGGTTTGTGTGATCAGCAGTTCGATCGGATAGGGCACGAGCGCGATGGGTTGCGACCGCCGCCCGGCGTGAAATACGGCGGGGTGTCCGGTCAGGGCGGAGAGCGTGCGTGGACGGTCGAATTCAAATGAGTCCTGGCCGTACCAGGCCTCGGAGTCTTTCCGGATCGTGCGCAAAACCAAACGATCTTGCGGGGTCAAATAATCGAGCCGCGGGTCTTGTTCGTACAGGCGTTTCATCGCCACGGATCGTCCGTCGGTCCAACCGTCGCGGCCTTTCGCGGATTGCTCGGCGGGGGCGACGTCGCCGGTGTCCGGATCGACGAACCAGACCAGGCGGCGGGATTTGCCGGCCGGTTTGACGGCATCCGCGTTGGGCTCGCCCTTGGTGAGGAAGGCATCCAGGCTTTCGAGGGCGCGTTCCCAGGGTTGGCGGGCCTGGATGATTTGGGTGAACGCGATGATGCTCGCGCCCTGGGGGTTCGTTCCGGCCGGCGCGGCGTCGCGAAGCCATGCTTTGTATGGCCCAGGATGTGGGTGGACCTGGGAGAGGATTTCGGCGTGGATGCGGGCGGCGAGTGGTTGCGTGTCTTTGAACCGTTCGAATCGCGCGGCCAGATCGCCACTGTTCGCGCGGGACAGGCTGGCATCCACGGTGAATTCGGCCAAGGCGGCGCAGGCGGCGGCGAGTGGAGAGATCGGCATCGCCGCGGTGAGTTTCCGTGACATATCGCGGGCCTTGGACTCCAGGCCCTGGACCAGCCAAAGCAGCGAGAGTGCCGGCAGCAGGCCGCCGTGGCTGGTGTTTGCCTCCGGCCCTGTCAAGGCGAGGTCCAGGCCGGTTTGGATCTCGGCGTGCAGCGCGGGATCGTTGGCCCGCAGCAGGGCCAGCAGGAAGAACACTCCGTATTCGTCGGGGAGGAACAGCTTGCGGCGGCCCAGACGCTTGCGGCGCTGCTTGAGGGCATCGCGAAAGAGTGGCAACGCGGCCGCGTTCCGGTCCTCGAGAAACGCGATCACCGCTTCGAGCGCGCGGCGTGTGTCGCCGTGGAGTTGGCCAGGGGGGAGTTGCCCAGGGGGGAGTTGCCCAGGGGGGAGTTGCCCAGAGGGGAGTTGCCCAGAGGGGAGTTGCCCAGGGGCGTTGACGGTGTCGCGGAGGATGTCCAGGCGTGCGGTCAGCAGATCGTATCGCGCCAGTTGCTCCGCCAGATCGGCGAAACCGGGCTCGGTTTGCCGCACACGGCATAGGGCGATGAGATCCGGCATTTCCGGTCCGGTCGCGCCGGTGGTGATGAAAGCGGTCAGTTTGGCTTGCAGCAAGGCGGCCTGAATGCCCGGATGGCGGCTTGCGACCCAGTCCGCCGTCGTAGGCGCGTTTTGAAACGTGGTGGCGAGAGTCGTTGACGTTCGCTCCGGCGCCAGGTGGTAGTCGCTGTAATCGCGGTTCCGGATGAACAGGGCCTCGTCGTTCGCGTAGACCGCCAGACGGACAAGCCGATGCAACGACTCACGGACACCCTGGAGGGACATATGGAAAGAATATCCGTTGCCGGCCTTGGTTGTCAGCACTGAGCGGATCGACGCGACCAGGGCTTCGGCCTGTTCCGACGCGCCGGCGTCAACCGCCAGCGCATGGAGCATGGCCGGCACGCATTCGTATTCCGCCGTCACGAGGTCCTGGCGGCGGAGTTCGTCCGACAAGGTGTTGATGGACACGGCGCTCCAGGCCTTGCCGTCCGGCGCCCGGGTGTCGCTGGCTTTGAGGCAGTCCACGAACAGCAATTTCGTGGTGGCGGGCACGATCAGAGCCCGAAGCCGGAGCATCGTTTTGAGCGAGGGTAGCAACGCCGCGTAGCGTTCCCACAGAGCGGCGGCCGGAGGGTGCGCGAGGAGTTCGGTCATGGGTGAACCAGACTACGAAAGGGCGCGAGTCGGGAAGTGGGCGGTGGGCAGTTCTCAATGCGACCGAGTCGCATTTCGCGTCCGTCGTCCGTCGTCCGTTCCAGACGAGGCCCTGGCCGAGTCCAATATGCAACAGCCGTCGGATTTCCTCAGGTCAAAGCCTTGCCCGCGTTGAATTTACCTGGCGGCACTGCCCGAACCACGTCTCGATGTCCCGGTGAACGCCCTGGAGCAGGCTGATGCAATTAGATCGTGAGGGATGCCGCTGGCAGGTCTAAAAATATTGTTCAATTTCAATGGGTTAATGACATAATATGGCGTGCCGGGTGCGACGAAACCGGGCACTGGGAGGTGGTCATTGGACGTTGAAGGGACGAGAGCCTGAACGCGGGATCGAATCGGGGACGGGTTCCGCGACACCACCTTGTTTCGCTACCGCGGGAATAGTGTGTCGCACTGACAGGTTTACCTGGTAACCGCCTTTACAGGAATATTGCGATGCCGCTTGAATAACCGACACGTACCCCCCACCAGTCTGTATCGCGCGGCCTACGCAGGCTGCCACAACGCGGGCCAGGTTTTCGAGCCATTCCTCACATACGAAAAGAGCAGCCCACGCCGATCGTGCCCGTTTCGATCGCTTTTTGGCCCTCCCGTGTCATTCCTGGGCAAGGAGCAGTCGGGTACGATACGTCACGAAGACGACCCGGAGGCGCTCACACGCGGCGAGCCCCTCGGCCAGGGCGGCTTCCTGGTCCTCCGCGGTGTCCGAGAAATCGACCGGTGGCACCGAGATACGGATGCTCGCCGATTTGCTGGCACGTTCGACCGTCATGTCACCGTCAAGAATTCCAAGACATCTTCGGTTTAGATCCTCGACGCTCGTCTTTGAAAACTGCAAATCCGCTTGCCCCCTTTCCATTTTGTAAATTGATGTCGCCCACTTGGTATCGTCTTTTGAAAAACCCTTCGCATCGGGAAACCAGGGCCAGGTTCCTCCCCTGGGCTTGAGGCCGGGCTGGGCGAAGTTGAGATCGGGCGTCATACGTGACGCAATCAGCCAGCATCGTTGCAATAAGGCTGACACGGCTTCGTCCGGGGTCATGACATAACCTCGCCGGTATGTTTCCACGCCGGCCGCCAGTGCATCGGCCAGGAAGACCGCTCTTGGATCCCCGTCCGCGCATAGTGCGGCAGACGCCTCTTCGTATGTGATGCGG
>JAYVXQ010000172.1:0-5873 GCA_043785025.1 Acetobacteraceae bacterium | reverse complement strand
TGTTTTGGCGAGCATCTTTATCCGCTCAGGTGTGGACACATGAGCGGATGATGCTCTGACCATGTGTTTTGGCGAGCATCTTTATCCGCTCAGATGTGGACACATGAGCGGATGATGCTCTATCGCGGCGCCATCACGGGCAGCGAGCCGGTGATCGGGCAACTATGTTGATGCCGGGTTTCGCACCGGGAAATCGCGCTCGCGATCGCCGCCTTCGGACTATCCCCGCACCCGACGCCGCATAATTCCAACGTCCCGGAACGCCAGCACGCCACCCCGATATCGCTCGCCTTGTCGGACGCGCAGCGCGAGGAAAACTCCGCCGTGTTGTTGACCGTCGGCCGCGCCAAAAACTCCCGCCCCATATCGGCGAACACGCAGTTTTTCGGATCCGCCGCCCGCGCGATGCACAAATCCAGCGCGCGCGTCGCCAGCCGCAACGGGATCTCCGGCGGGCAGGGCATGACGTCGTTCATCGGCCGGTCGTTCGGCATCGGCGTGATCTGCATCCGCACCGCCAGCATTTCGTTCATCGTGACGTCGGTGACCAGATAGGCCAGCGTGCAATCGGCCGCTTTGGCGGTATCCTGAATGACAGGCGGCAGTGGATCCGCCGGCTCATAGGGTGAGGTGACAGCCCCGACCGGCGCGGTCAGCAGCAGGCTCAGCAAGGCGATCAGCGCGCGCCGCATCAGCGCCGCTGCCGGTTTTCCCAACGATACGGGATCAGATACCCCGCGTTGGGATCGGTGACATCCACGACATCGGCTTTATTGGGCCGGTAATGCACCGCCAGCGCCGCCCGTCCGTCGATCGACAAATACCGGGCGAACACATCCCGCGCCGCGTCCAACGGCGAGGCGCAATCGCCATCGGGCAGCAATCGCCAGGACATGCGGAACAACCCCCGCTCCCGGAACAAAAACACCACATAGCTGTTGGCCCCGGCACATCCCTGGATGAATTTGCGCGGATCCTTCAACGCGTCCAACCGCACCCAGAAATACCGCACGTCCTCGGGATACTCCCCCGCTGACGGCAAGCCGCCCCACTCCACCCCCGGCGCGGGTGCCGGCAGCCGCGCGTTGACCTGCGCGGGCGACATCCCGAACGTGATCCCCCCGGTCAAATTCGCGAGATCGGAGGAGCCCAGAGTCTGCGCCTGCCGATCGCGCGACAGCGCCTCGTCCCACTGGATCGGCGGCATCACGAACAGGCGTTTGCCCTCGGCCGCCACGTGACGCGGCGCGAGACCCATCAACACCAACGCCGCCAGAACGCCAAACCGCCGCACCCGTGTTCCTCCTGAGGCGGTTAAAACGCCAACGATGTCGCCTGCACCACCAGCGGCAAAGTCCGCACCATGGCCAAAACATCTTCCGCCACGCTTTCATCCACGGACACAAGACAAATCGCGTCGCCGCCCTGGGCCGCGCGCCCCAAATGGAAGGTCGCGATATTAATCCCCGCGCCCGCGAGCGTCGCGCCGAACCGGCCGATGAAACCGGGTCGGTCCTGGTTGGTGACATACAGCATATGCGGCGCGAAATCCGCCTCCACCTTGATGCCCTTGATCTCCACGATGCGCGGCCGCGATCCCGCGAATAATGTCCCCGCCACCGACCGGCTCAGCGGTCCGAGCGGCCCGTCGGTATCGAGCGTGATCCGCACCAGCGTCTGATATTCGGAGGGCTTATCATGCACGGTTTCGGCGACATCGATTCCGCGATCCCGCGCGGCCACACTGGCGTTGACCATGTTGATGCCGACCATCAGCGGCGACATCAGCCCCGACAAAGCCGCCGCCGTCATCGGCTTCGGGTTCAACGCGGCGGCCAGGCCCTCATACTCGATCGCGACCCGGGTGATCGCCCCTTCCCGCGACTGCGTGAGCTGTCCCGCGAACGCGCCCAACAGGCGGCACAGTTCCAGATAGGGACGCAACCGAGGCGCCTCCTCGGCGGTGACCGAGGCCATGTTGATGGCGTTCGCGATCGCCCCGGTCAGCAGAAAATCGCTGATCTGCTCAGCGATTTGTTGGGCCACGTTCTCTTGCGCCTCCTCCGTCGCGGCGCCCAGATGCGGGGTGCAGACGACGTTTTCCAGCGGGAACAACGGCGAGCCGGTGGCGGGCTCGGTTTCGAACACATCCAGCGCGGCCCCCGCGACATGGCCGGATTTGATCGCCTCGGCCAGCGCGGTTTCGTCCAGCAACCCACCGCGCGCGCAGTTGATGATCCGCACGCCGCGTCGCGTTTTCGCCAGCGCCTCCCGCGAGAGAATGTTGCGCGTCGCGTCCGTTAGCGGCGTATGCAGCGTGATGAAATCGGCGCGTTCCAGTAACGTATCGAGTTCGACTTTCTCGACCCCCAGATCGAGCGCGCGCTTTTCCGACAAATACGGATCGAACGCGATGACCTTCATATGCAGCCCGACGCCGCGATTGGCGACGATCGCGCCGATATTGCCGCAGCCGATGACGCCCAATGTTTTGCCGGACAACTCGACGCCGAGGAACCGGTTCTTCTCCCATTTGCCCGCGCGCGTGGAGGCATCCGCCATTGGAATTTGCCGCGCCAGCGCGAACATCATGGCGATCGCGTGCTCGGCCGTGGTGATCGTATTGCCATGCGGCGTGTTCATCACCACGACGCCGCGCGCCGTGGCCGTGCGAATATCGACATTATCGACGCCGATCCCCGCGCGTCCCACGACTTTAAGCTTCGTGGCGGCGTCGAGCACTTCCCGCGTCACCTTGGTCGCCGAGCGGATCGCGAGCCCGTCATATTCGCCGATGATCGCGCGCAACTCCGCCGGCGTCAGTCCCGGTTTGAGATCGACCTCCACCCCCCGGCGGCGAAAAATGTCGACGGCGGCGGGGGAGAGTTTGTCGCTGATAAGCACTTTAGGCATGGAACGATCCCGATTGTTGGATGTTTTCGCGTGTGTGCCGCGGCCGGATGTGCATGGCATTGTTTTTCAGACGTCATGCTCAGACCGTTTTTCGATCGCAATGGTTTCCATGTTTATGCGATCTCGTGTGTCCGTCTGAACGATTGATGCGCCGGTCGTCGCATCACCCCAAAGCGGCCACGTCATGCGCCCATGACGTCCACGGCATCAACGCCTGAATATCACGCGTTTCGACTGTCGCCCCGCCCCAGATGCGCAATCCCGGCGGCGCATCCCGATAAGATCCGATGTCGAACGCAACATGCTTTTCCTCCAGCAGCCCGGAAATTCGTTTCGCCGCCTTCGCCTGACCCGCCGCGTCAAGTGCGAGGAACCACGGCGAAACGATCTTCAAACAAATCGACGTGTTTGACCGCGTCCCTGGATCGCGCGCGAGGAAATCATAGCGCCCGCCTTTACCGATCGCGTCCGCCACAGCCGCCAAATTCGCCTGGGAGCGCGCGATCAAAGCGGGCAGCCCGCCGATCCGTTCGGCCCATCGCAATCCGTCCAGCGCATCCTCGACGCACAGCATCGACGGCGTGTTCAACGTATCTCCGCGGAAAATCCCTTCGGTGAGTTTTCCCTTGCTCGTGAGGCGGAACAATTTCGGCATTGGCCAGGCTGGTTCATGCGATTCCAGCCGGGCGACGGCCCGCGGCGACAGCGCCAGCATGCCGTGCGCGGCCTCCCCCCCCAGTACTTTTTGCCAGGACCAGGTGACGACATCCAGTTTGTTCCAGGCGATCGGCATCGCGAACACCGCCGAGGTCGCGTCGCAAATCGCGAGGCCCTGACGATCATCCGCGATCCAATCGGCGTTTTTCACCCGCACACCGGATGTCGTGCCGTTCCACGTAAACACCACGTCATGCGCCGGATCGACCGATGCCAGATCCGGCAGATCGCCATAATCCGAGCCGATGACGCGCGAATCCGATAGTTTCAATTGTTTCAAAATATCGGTGGCCCAACCCGCGCCAAAACTTTCAAACGCGACGATATCGACCGGACGCGGGCCCAGAAGCGACCACATGGCGATTTCCATCGCCCCGGTGTCGGACGCGGGCACGACACCCAGACGCCAATCGGCGGGCATGCCAAGCAGCGCGCGGGAGCGATCGATGACCTCGGTGATTTTTGCTTTGGTTTCGACCGCCCGGTGATTGCGTCCCAGCAGCGCGCCGCTGAGTGCGTCCATCGTGAAACCCGGCCGTTTGGCGCAGGGACCCGAGGAAAAGCAGGGATTCGCGGGGCGAATCTTTGGCGTCGGAAGGTCTTGCATATCCGGTTCTCCCTTACAGAAGATCAGCGCCCCGGTGGGGGGGCGTGGCCCAGGAGGAGACCTAGTTGTCCAATTGCCCCGCGTCAAACAAAAAAGCCGCCCGGATCGCTCCGGGCGGTTTCCTCGACGGGCGAAATTCTCAGTTCGTCAGGTTATAAAACTTCGCCGCGTTGTCGCAGGTGATCGCCTTGATTTGCTCTTGCGTCAGTCCGGCGAATTGTTCCTCGATATACTTCGTCGATTCCGGCCAGATCCCGTCGGTGTGCGGATAATCCGAGCCCCACATCAACGTATCCGTCGTCATCAGATTATTCACGTTGATCAGTTTCGGTCCGATCACGTCATATTGGAACGTCGCCTTGCACTGGCGCTGCCAATATTCCGAGGGTTTCAATTTCATCAGATCGCGGAACCGATCCTCGAACTCGAAATCCATCCGGTCGAGCGCGTAGGGGATCCAGCCGATGCCGCTTTCGCCGAACGACACGCGCAAATTCGGATGCCGTTCGAAAACCCCGGCACCCATCATCGCCGCCAGGATATGGATCAACCCCATCTGGAACGCCGACACACCGGTGAACATCGCCGCGCGCCGGTATTTCGCTTCCGTCATTTCCTTCGCCCGCGGCGCGGTGGTGGGAAAGGTATGGAAGTGCAACGGAAGATTGACTTCCGCGACCGCGGCCCACATCGGCTCCCAACTCGGGTGCCACATCGGCTCCATGTCCCATGAGCAGGACAGCTCCAGACCTTTCAGGCCCATCTTCGCGCAACGATGCACCTCGGCCACCGCGGCCTCGACATCGCCGTACGGGATGCAGCCCAAACCGATGTGACGGTCGGGGTAGTGACTGCAGAAATCGGTCAGCCAGGTGTTGTAAATCTCCAGCATATGATTGGCGGCTTCGATGTCCTGCATTTTCGAGGCACCGCCGAGGATGCCGAAAATCACCTCGGCGTCGACACCGTCACGTTCCATTTCCTTCAGCCGCATATGCGGATCGGAGACGCGCTGGACGCCTTTTTTGCCGTCGGCGAACATGCCGGTTTCGGCCATGATGTCCACGCGTCTGTTCTGACCTGGCACCAATTTCGCGCCGCCGGGACCGACGCCATTTAACAACCCGAAATTCGCGCCGGATTTGGTGACCCATTGCGGGCCGTCGGGGCCATCTTCCACAAAGGGCATGCGTTCGCGCAGCCCGCGGGCGGAGTTTTCGGTGAACAGTTTGGGCGGCATCCACGGCATGTCTAAATGACAATCCGCCGATATGCGGTTGTATTTCATGGGTGATCCTCGGTTTCTGGTTCGCTCGTCGGGGGGAGTGTAAGCGCGAAATGGGTGGGGTCAAATGTGGGGCTTTGCCCCACGCCCCACCCGGAGGCTCTGCCTCCGGGACCTCCGCCAGGGACAGGGTCCCTGGACCGCCGTCTTTTTGGGTCTGTGAATGAGGGGGCCATCCATGACGTCGCAACGTCCGTGATGGCCCCTTCATTCACAGACCCAAACGGATTGGGATCCAAGTCGCCCAGCGGCCGGCCGCACCGCTTTGGCAGTAAATTTTCTCCATCGGCAGTTTGGAAGATTTTTCCTCTCTCCAACGCCGCTCTCCGGTCTATTTACATGACAGGGCTA
>JAYVXQ010000171.1:0-5907 GCA_043785025.1 Acetobacteraceae bacterium | reverse complement strand
GGAGGGTTCGGCGGCCTCGATGGTTTCCGGCGGCGGCAAGGGGGCGGAGGGCTTGTCGGCGCGGGCATGCACCCGGCGCCCGTCGACTGTGTCGGCGGTTTCGGCCCACTCGGCCTGGGTCCACATGAGGTAGGCGAGGCGGGGGCAGTAGACGTATTCGTTGACCATGCGGGCGGGGACGAGGGGGGTGTCGCCGGTGATGGGCGGGGCGGGGAGGTGGAGGGAGAGTTGGGTTTCGGTCATGCGATCGCCCTGAACAATCCGCCGCCCTGGTGACTGTCGCGGCCGAGCAAGATCGGTCCCGTGATCGCGACGGCGAAACGAAGTCGCAAGCGGGCGGCGACCCCACCCTTCGGACCCTCGAATAGTTCCAGCAGATCGATTTCCGGGACGGGCAGGCCGCGGCGTTCGCACTCGATGGCCACGTCGCGCAGCAGGGCAGCAGCAGCGTCCTTGCCGCGTCCCGCGTGCCGGGTCGGGCGGTAGATTGTATGGCTTTCCCAGCCGCGAGACGGGCCATTCAACCTTTCATCCTCGGGTATCGGCCGAAGGTGAATTACGCCCAGCCTGCCCGCCCTCACCACCTGAAGCGCGGCGGTCACCCGGTCGAATTGGGCTGCCTCACCCCGGCCTGGGTGCACCGTTCGGTCGCAAGCCCAGGGCGCCGCCACGATCAATTGATCGATTAAGCCGTCGCGGTCGAGATCGGCGCAGCCAAGGAAGACATGCCTGTGCCGACCCGTACCGGCCGGTGCGCCGTCAGGCTCATGCCCGGAAAAGAGTGGCGGCACATGGCCCTTGTCATCGCGTGACAGCGCCATCAACGCGCGCCGCACGGCATGAAGCAGGTCCGCGCCATCGGCGGCCGCGACCCGTGCATCTTCTGGCAGGGAGAACGCAATGACCTCGCGCCAGGAATCCCGGACCGGCGCGATCAGGCCGAGACCCAGATACCGCCCGTCGCCAAAAATCAGCGGACCCCGCATAGCCCTGGCGAATGTCACCTCCACATGCCAGAGGCGTTCCGGGCCAAAGCGTGTGCCGGGCGCGAAGTCCTCGGCGCGCGTGCCCTTGGCCTCGAACGGTTCGCGCTGGACACGGACGGCCTCGGGACGCTCGGTTACGCCCGCATGCCGTAGCGCCTGGATGGCGGCTGAGCCAGCCCCGCACTCTACTTCGGCCCGCCGGCCCGCTGTCTGCCAGTTCAGCGCCGCGGGGGTGACCGTGCGCCAAACGCGGGCGGCGGCGGCAACCCCGACGCCATAACGATCCAACATGCCCCGGTCAGAAGCAGGTGCGAGTTCGCAGAGAATTTCACCATCGTCCGAAACAATCAGCGGAACCCCAAACGCCCATGCCAGGTCGTCAGCACGTAACGGACAATTCGGCGGGATTTCCACCAGGACGCGGCGGATGGCATGGTCCGCGAATTGGTGCCCAACCGATGGCAGCGGCGTGATGCGCACGCGCCCGGCCTTGTCAGCTTCGTCGGCGTCACGGCGTCCAATGATCACATTGTGGATTTTGTCGGCTTCCTTGGGTAGCTTTGCTTTAAGTCGCTGCGCCGCTGTATCGCGCACACGCTCGGTCAGCGCGACAATGCGGTCGAGCCGCCAGGCCGGCGTTTTGCCGATGAGATCGAACAGCAAACGCACTGGCGGACTGTCATAGCCAACCTGCTGAAAGCGTGGCCTGGGCGGCTGAACGAATATCTGGCTTGCTACCACACGGTTCGGTTCTCCCTTGGTAGGTTTGGATTCGTCCCGCGTTTGAAAGCGGCCGCGCGTCTTCTCGTGGCGTTCGATGAGGCTTTCGAGCGATCCTTTGAATGGAACCTTCAGGGGTGCGCCGCCGCCACCCGGCCGATGAAGCACACCGCCATGTGCCGCGAGGCGTGATTCCGCGTCGTTGTCATCAAGGATTTCACCCGACGCCCAGGCCATATCGACGCCGCGGCCAAGTTGGTAGAGCCGTTCGGCGATGGCCTGAAGGTGCTGCGCGGTCTCCCTCGCGCCGGGCGTTTCGGCGAAGGCCCAGACGTAAAGCAGCGGTGTTTCGACATCGAACAGAATTGGGCGGATGCGCTTGCCGTCGCGTATCTCGCCGACCCGCCGCGGATCGCCGCCGACAGCGTCGAGGTCGTTGTTCGGCACGAAGTTCTTGAAAAACTGGCCCGGCCGCATCGGCGGCGTGGCAATGACAGGCGGTTCGAGTGCTTCCAGCCATGCGAAGGCACGCCTGTCGCATTCCGCCAGCGTGTTGCCCTGCGCGGCGGCGGCAACGAGCGCCTGAAACAGGCGCGCGGGCGACGGGGGCCAGTCGGGATGCCCGTGATAACGGCCATCGTGGAAACGGACTGAGATGAGGAGGCGGAGCATGGCTTAACCCGCTTCTTCGGTGCCATCATCTTTTTCAGTGCTTTTTCCTTTTCCCTTCTTCTTTTTGTCCGCCTGTGCCACATCCGCCTTGGCAAGTTTAGGATCGAAAGTGACAAGTCGATCCGGGCCCTTGCCGAACGTGTCAGCGCTGGCCTGCGCATAGGCCAGGATTACGCCGGGATCGAGTGCGACCGGATCGCGCTTGCCAGTGCGCTGCGCGAGTTTCCATTCAGCATCGGCGCTTGGATCGAGCGTCAGAAGGCAGCCTGCGCGCAGGAATCCGTCGATGGGTTCGCTTGCCGCGACCAATGCTAAACCGAGTATGTAGCGACGCAACGTCTTGCTGTCCTTGCCCTTCAGTCGGCGCAGCGCGACGAGATTGACTGTGACGTCGCGGTGGACCGGTCCTCGCGCGACGACGCCGCCATGTGCCCCCGTGGCCGGTACATGCACGAACCCACGCTTCGCCAATGAACTCTCGGCCTTGCCTTCCGCATTTTGCTTATCCTCTTCGGAGAAAACTTCGAGTTTGGCATAGTCGAGTGCCGGATTGTATTGCGCCGAACGCTTGAGTGGGCTGACATCCCAGGCGCGAATTACGGATTGGACGATGCGGGGCAGTTTGGCCTGTGTGTCGCGGGAGTCCCAAACGCCAAACACGAGCGATGTCGGCGCGAGCTTCGCGATCGCTGTCGCGTCGCCGTTGAGAAAGTCCTTGAACGCTTTTTGGGCCTCTCCCGGCAGATCGTAAACTTGGTTTTTAGATGTTCTGATGATCGCGTCGCCCAGCCTGTGGCCGGCGTCGAGGATGGATATTTTCTTGTTTTCACCGTAAGCGACATCGATCTGCGGCACGAGTTTGGCAAGCGGGTTGTCCGGCTCTCCCTCATCCGCCACTTTGAAAATCGGCTCCATCCGGTTGGCCTGGCTGCCGACACTGTCAATGGTACAAACTTTCGTGCCGTCCGACAGTACATCGATATTATAGCCGATGTCA
The DNA here is from genome assembly GCA_043785025.1 of Acetobacteraceae bacterium. GTDB lineage: Bacteria > Pseudomonadota > Alphaproteobacteria > Acetobacterales > Acetobacteraceae > Rhodopila. The sequence continues at coordinate 2,532 of JAYVXQ010000171.1, read as the reverse complement.
GCATAGGTCGGCGGAAAGATCACCGCCCCTTCACCCTCGACCGGCAGCAGCTTCTGCTTCAGGTGCAGGGCGACCGGGCCGTTTGGGTCATCGGCCCAGGAATTGATGATTTCGGGGGTAAGCGTGATCATGGGGTTGGTTCCTCCACTGCAAAGAGAATAGAACGGTCGTACTTGTTCGGCTCTCCGAGAGTCGTCGTATAAGTCTTCGTCTGAAAGTAATTCGATCCGTTGCCGAGAATGGGTCGCGCGAGAAGCGGCGGCACCAAACCGCGCCACGCGCTATATCGATAATGGAGCCGATCGATTACGTGTGGGCGTGCATTCTCGAGTCCGATGACCGCAAGGACTTCAACCAACGGAAAACCTTGCGCGGACATTGCCGATTGATGTGCGTTGAGTGAAAACCCGATATCCATGGAAACATAATCGCGCCGCATTTCGAGCCGAAATCCGCTGACAGGGCTTGGTTTGTTGAACGGGTCTTTGGAGACACCCGTGGCATCGCCTCGTATAACAGCACAAGCTGAATCAAGCAGATCGCGCATCCGCGCAGCGCCGGACTTTCCTCCCGCTCCCCCCCAGGTCTTGAGCGGTTGACGCCCATTGCCGGTGTCCGCCCAGTGACTAACCTGGATCGACGCATCTGCGCTTTTAAGCCGTATCGGAAGCGCACTTTCTTTAATCCATATCTGTTTGTTGTTTTCTTTGACTCGTGGTGATACGGGGAAAAGGCTGCCTTTATCGACGAATGTTTCCCCTCCCCATTCATCTGAACGGTTACTTCCCAGCGGCGACAGCGCTTGGATTTTTGCCTTTGCCAGGAACGCAAGCACCGCCTCAACCGGGTTCAACTCTCCTTTGGCGCTAAGCACGAACGTCACGTTTCCTTCGTCCGTCCAATCGAAGCCGCCTTCGGCGTCGTTCAACAGCACTTCCGCGGCTTCGAGAAAGCCGAGGCAGGCGAATACCTGGCCGGGATTGGCAAGATCAACGGGAATCGACGCCCTACCCATCACGCGCCCTCCGTCGTGGATTGCGTCGAACACTCATCATTGTCGCGTGATGCGATCTGGTCGGCAGCCCGCAACAGCGCCTCCCACCACGCCAGTCCCCACGGCCCCCAGCGCTTCTGCAGCCGCGCGAAGCGCAGCGCGACACCAGCGGCGCGGTCGGCGAGCAACGAGGGCGGCCCGTCCTCGCAACCCCGCGTTTCGATCCAGGGACGGGCCTGCCCATGGTGTGCCGCGACGAGATGCAGGACCAAATCGCGCCAATCTTCCGGCAATGCCTGGAATTCAGGATCCCGCTCAACATCGGGCAAGGAGCCGAACTCATGCCGGTAGTGGTTCAGTATCTTGAAGTCGATCGGTCCCATTGTCTTGGCAAGTGGGCCGGCGAGGCCGAATCTTTCCGCGTCGCGTTGCGCTTTAAACGCGCGCTGCCAATGCGATGCCTTCTTACCCTCATCATGCAGGCGAGCGCCAAGCGCGAGCGCTTTCACCGCCACGTCCGGCAGTCCGACGGCTTTCGCAATGCGCACCATCTCATTCCGCGCCCAATCCTGATGGACGGAAAGTTCCTGCGGCCGGGAGATTGAACGCGCGTCCTCATTTTTGGCGGCTTCCCTGAAATGCTCGATGACGAGCCATTCGACGGCCGCGCCTTCGTCATTGCGGCGAAGGTCGAAAACATCCTCCCGGCGCCAATCGTTGTCTTGCCCTTCGAGGTTCCGCCGCACGCGGAATTTGGCGTCCCTGCTCCACCGATCGGTGCCGTCAGCGGTTTCAGGAACCGCGTTTCCATCCGCGTCCAACAGGCCGTTGCTCAAACCGCCGAAGCGCGCATCGATGATGAGGGTTTTGCCGATCAGCTTTTTTTCGAATTTATCTTTTTCGGCCGTGCCTTTGCGATCCCGTTCCAGATCGCGAAGGGTAAAGTGGCCGGCATAGCTGCCGTCCGATGACAAGGTCAGCGCGACGATATCACATTTCCGCAGACCTTTCCCCCTCGGTATGGACCGATCCGACGGGTTTTCGGCGTCGGGGTCAGTCGCTTGTTCCGGTGGAATTTGTTTGACTTTTAGTAATTCGCGCGCGCGTTTCTGAAGCCAGGTCGCGACGCGAAAGGTTTCCGTTTCCAGTTTCTCACTCTGTTGCGGCGGGCCGGCTTCAAAGAAGTCCTCGATTTCCTTCGCGACCTGCAGGATCGGGCGACCGCCGGCGTCAACACGCACCGGCAAATGCGTCCGCCAAACGACCGTGGTTTGCGGCAAATCATCCACCCAGCCCCGCAGCCAGGGCGCCACATCTGGGCGGCCAGTATGCGTTTCGAGCGAGGTCATCGACCATGCATCGACCAGCGCGCGGTTCAGCGCGGGACGCAGCGGCTCGGGCGTCGTTGCCGCGTCGATCAGCTGCCTAAGCGCCGCGTCGTCCCGTGCGCGTTCGCTCAATCCGCGCAATGCCCAGGGGCTGGCATCGAACGCGCCATCGGATTGAGGAAGCTTCTCCAAAACAGCTTTGGCGCCGAA
>JAYVXQ010000170.1:0-5922 GCA_043785025.1 Acetobacteraceae bacterium | reverse complement strand
TTCCGACCCCGACCCCGGAAATGCGGCCCAAAGGCAAGCCGGGCAAAATGGTCAAGGTGGATGACCACACGGTGCGTTGGGAGTTCGAGGTGCCGTATTTCCTGTTCGAGGAGATCATGGCCGGCGATACCGCGATGGGCGGCGGTCAGGCGGTGCGGCAGGCGGCGAAAAACAGTTTCGGATCGTATTCGCCGAAGCATTATTTGAAGCAATTCCTGCCGAAATACTCGTCGTTGGAAGCGGTGAACGCCCGGGCCAAACAGGAAGGGTTTGAAAACTGGGTGCAGATGTTGCACTTCAAGAAGGACTGGCAGTTGAATGTCGACGTCCCCGTGCTCGGCCCGTGGCGGACGATCCGGCCGATCAATAATCCGATCTGGTTGATGGAGCGTAATCCGTATTATTACGCGGTCGATACCGAGGGCAATCAGCTGCCGTATATCGACAAATTGCAGATGACCCTGGGTGAGAATCTGGAGGTCATCAATCTGCGGGCAATGGCGGGCGAGTATGACGAGCAGGAGCGGCATATCGACCTCGGCAAATTGCCGGTGCTGTTGGATAACCAGACCAAGGGCAATTACAAGGTGCATCTGGATCTGGGGTTCGCGGGGTCGGATTTTCTGCTGCAGGTCAATCAGAGTTACAACGGCGACGCCGAAATTCGCAAATGGCTGACGACGGCGGATTTCCGCCGCGCGTTGTCGTTGGGCATCGATCGCGATCAGTTGAACGAAACGTTCTGGTTGGGCGTGGGCACGCCGGGATCGCCCGCGCCGGCGGAATCGCTGCCGCAATTTCCGGGTGCGGAATGGCGGAAGAAATGGTCGACGCACGAGCCCGCGAAAGCCAATCAAATGCTCGACGCCATCGGGTTGAAGAAGAAAGATTCGGATGGGTTCCGGGTGCGCACCGATAACGGGGAGCGGCTGCGGATCCAGATCATCGCGATCCAGGCCTTCCTGCCCTATCCGAAATTGTCGGAAATGGTCGCGGATCAATGGCGTAAAATCGGCATCCAGGCCGATGTGAAGGAGATGGAGCGCGGTTTGGGCTTCACCAAAGCCGCGAATAACGAACAGCAGATTTTCGTCTGGAACAATGGCGGCACGGAATTGCTGTATCTGTTTCCGGTGCATGCGATCCCCGTCGAGCCGAACCAGGCGTTCATGGGGACGCTGTATGGGAAATATTACGCCTCCGGCGGGACACAGGGGGAAAAGCCGACCGATCCCAATATCCTGAAAATCTGGGAACTGTATTCCGAGGCGGCCAGTCTGAAAGTCGAGGGCCGCAACAAGAACGCGCAAGAGATCTGGAAAATCCTGGTGGATCAGCAATACGGCATCGGCACCGTGGGGCAATCGCCCGCCGGTCTTGGGGTGCGCATCGTATCGAACCGGTTAGGTAACATCGCCGGGCGGGTGTGCAACGCGCAGCATTGCCGGACGCCGGGGAACTCGCATCCTGAAACCTGGTATTTCAAGAGCTGATCGATGCTGGCTTACCTTCTGCGGCGATTGGGACTGGCGGCGATCACGATTTTCGCGATCACGCTGGTGACCTTCGTCATTCTGCAACTGCCGCCGGGGGATTTCGTCACCGCTTACGCCGCACAGGCGACCGCCACGGGAACCTCGATCTCGGCCGCCGAGGCGGATGCGTTGCGCCTCGCCTACGGACTGAATCAGCCGTTGTATATTCAATATTTCCGCTGGCTGGGACTGGTGGCGAGCGGCGATTTCGGGCGGTCCTTTGAATATGGACGGCCGGTGACCGAGGTGATCGGCGACCGGCTCTGGCTGACGGTGCTGCTGTCGTTGGGCTCGATCGTGGTGACCTGGGGGCTGGCGTTGCCGATCGGCATTTACTCGGCGGTGCGGCAATATTCCGCTGGCGATTATATCTTTACCCTGCTGGGATTCGCCGGACTGGCGGTGCCAAATTTTTTGCTGGCGCTGATTATCATGTATTTCGGGCTGCGCTGGTTCAATCTGAGCGTCGGCGGGCTGTTTTCGGCGGATCAGCAACTGGCGCCGTGGTCGGTCGATAAAGTCATCGATCTCGCGAAACATTTGCCGGTGCCGATGCTGATCCTGTCGCTGGCCGGCACGGCGCAACTGGTGCGGATCATGCGCGCCAATCTGCTGGATGAGTTGCGGCGGCCCTATGTGATGACGGCGCGTGCCCGCGGGTTGCCGGAGCGCAAGGTCATTTTCCGCTATCCCGTGCGCGCGGCGTTGAATCCGTTCGCCTCGACGATCGGATATTTATTGCCGTTCACCGTGTCCGGCAGCGTGATCATTTCGGTGGTGTTGAGCCTGCCGACGGTGGGGCCGGTGTTGCTGCACTCGCTGCTGTCACAGGATATGCTGCTGGCATCGACCATCATCCTGATGTTGGGCGTTTTGACGGTGGTGGGGACGCTGCTGTCAGACCTGTTGCTAATGTGGATCGATCCGCGCATTCGTCTGGGCCAGCTGAAATGAGCGAGGCGCTGGCCGAAACCCGCGTCGCCGTCGCGAGCCAGCGGCAACTGATCTGGTGGCGGTTTCGCAAGCACAAATTGGCGGTGGTCAGCGCGCTGATCGTTGCGTTGTTCTACGGCGTGTCATTGTTCGCCGACACGATCGCCTGCACCGAGCCATTCGACACCCAGGCGACGCGCGGTTATGTGCCGCCGCAACCGATCCATTGGTTCGACGCCGAGGGGCATTTTCGCCCGCACGTGTTCGCGTTGAAAGGCAAGCGCGATCCCCGCACCTTCAAACTGTCCTACGCGCCCGATCCGGCGGAGGCGCGCGACCTGCTGCTGTTCGGGCACGGCTACCCGTATTATTTGTTTGGCTTCATTCCGGCCGATCGGCATCTGCTCGCGGTGAGCGACGGCAAGCCCGAAAATTCTTTATTCCTGTTAGGCACCGATCAACTGGGCCGCGACGTGTTCTCGCGGCTTGTCCTGGCGACGCGGACGTCGTTGACCATTGGGCTGGTGGGCGTAAGTCTCAGCCTGGCTCTGGGGGTTCTGTTGGGCGGGATTTCCGGGCTGTATGGCGGGGTCGCCGATCTGGTCATTCAGCGCGTGATCGAGATCCTGCGCTCGATCCCGACGATCCCATTATGGATGGGGCTGGCGGCCGCGGTGCCCGCCGCGTGGTCGCCGCAAAAAGTCTATTTCGCCATCACCATCATCATTTCGTTGATCGGCTGGACCGAACTCGCACGCGTCGTACGCGGCCGGTTTCTGGCGTTGCGCGAGGAGGATTTCATCACCGCCGCCGAACTCGCGGGTGCCTCGCGGTTGCGGATCATCTTCAAGCATATGGTGCCGTCGTTTTTGTCGCATATCATCGCCGCCGTGAGCCTCGCTTTGCCGGCGATGATCATCAGCGAAACGACTCTGTCGTTTCTGGGTCTGGGACTGCGCCCGCCGGCGATTTCCTGGGGGGTGCTGTTGCAGGACGCGCAAAATTTGCAAACGCTTGGCCTGGCGCCCTGGCTGCTGGTGGTGGCGCTGCCGGTGATCGTGATCATCCTGGCGTTTAATTTCCTCGGCGATGGGCTGCGCGACGCGGCGGATCCCTATGGCTGAACCGATCCTGCGAGTCCGCGGCCTGCGCACGCATTTCCTGGCCGATGAGGGAGTCGTGCACGCCGTCGACGGCACCTCCTTCGATCTGTATCCCGGCCGCACGCTCGGCATCGTCGGCGAGTCCGGCTGCGGAAAAAGTGTGACCGCGCGTTCGATCCTGCGCATCGTCGAACGGCCGGGCCGCATCGTCGAGGGCGAGATTTTATTGCGGCGTCGCGATGGTTCCGTTGTGGATCTGGTCACCATGCCGACCGATGGGGCGGCGATGCGGCAAATCCGCGGCGGCGATATCGGACTGGTGTTTCAAGAGCCAATGAGTTCGCTGTCGGCGTTTCACACCGTGGGCACGCAGTTGATCGAGGCGATCCGGCTGCACGCGAAACTGTCGAAAAAAGCCGCGCGCGAACGGGCGATCACGCTGCTGGCGATGGTGGGGATCCCGCGTCCGTCGCAGCGCGTCGATGCCTATTCGTTCGAATTGTCGGGCGGGTTGCGCCAACGGGTGATGGTCGCACTGGCGCTTGCGGGCGAGCCACGGGTGTTGATCGCGGATGAGCCGACGACCGCGCTGGATGTGACGACGCAGGCGCAGATTTTGGAATTGATCGCGCGGTTGCAGCGCGAACAGGGACTCGCGGTGATTCTCATCACGCATGACATGGGTGTGATCGCGGAAATGGCGGATGATGTCGTGGTGATGTATCTGGGGCGGGAGGTGGAGAAAGGGCCGGTCGACGCGATTTTCCACGCACCTCAACATCCCTATACGCGGTCGCTGCTGCGCTCGATCCCGAGCGTGCTGGCGGAACCCCGGGCGCGGCTGGCGACGATTTCCGGATCGATCCCGCATCCTTTGGCGCGGCCGAAAGGCTGCCCGTTTCATCCGCGCTGTCCCGATGCGATCCCGAACCGGTGCGAAATCGATGTTCCGGTTGAGGTCGTTTTGGGACCGGATCATGAGGCCGCCTGCCATTTGCACACGCCATGATCGGTCCGGTGCTGGAAGTGTCAGGCCTGCGCAAGCACTTTCCGATCCGGCAAGGGTTGTTGGGGCGCGTCACCGGTCATGTGCGGGCGGTGGACGATGTGTCGTTCTCGATCGCGCATGGCGAGACCTTGTCCCTGGTGGGCGAATCCGGGTGTGGCAAGACCACGACCTCGCGCTGTATTTTGCGGGCAATAACGCCCACGGCCGGGTCGATTTTATTGCGTGATGAGGATAATGTCGCGGTCGATGTCGCGCGTCTCGATCGCAGCGGGTTAAAACCGCTGCGGCGTCGCATGCAGATGATTTTTCAGGATCCGTTTTCGTCGTTGAATCCGCGCATGACGATAGCGGAGATTATCGGCGAGCCCTTGCTGGTGCAGGGCATGCGCGACAACGCCCAACGCGAGGCGCGGGTGGCCGAATTGCTGGACACCGTGCGGCTGCCCGCGGCCTATTTGAACCGGTTTCCGCATGCGTTTTCCGGCGGGCAGCGGCAGCGGATCGGCATCGCGCGGGCCTTGGCGTTGAACCCGTCATTGATCGTGGCGGATGAGCCGGTCTCGGCGCTGGATGTGTCGGTGCAGGCCCAGATACTCAACCTGCTCCTCGAACTGCAGGACCGGCTCGGGCTGACGTATCTGTTCGTCGCGCACGACCTCAGCGTGGTCAAGCACATCAGCGAGCGGGTCGCGGTGATGTATGTGGGCAGGATCGTGGAGACGGCGCCGACCGAAGAGTTGTTCGCGTCACCGAAGCATCCGTATACCGAGGCCCTGTTGTCCGCAGTCCCCAAACCGGATCCGCGGCTACGTTCAGATCGGATCGTCCTCCAGGGCGAAGTTGCCGATCCCGCCAATACCCCGCCGGGTTGTCACTTCCATCCTCGCTGCAGTTATGCGCAAGCCATCTGCCGGGAAAAGTCGCCGGTACAGGACGAGATCGCCCCCAACCACTTCGTGAGTTGCCATAGGGCGAGAGAACTTTCCCTGCGCGGCGTCGACCTCCCGATCACGGGAGGGGGCCCTGCTGCTCATCGATGAAGTCGAGGGCGCGTTTGTACGGCTTTTAAGAATTGCGTCGGCCTGGCCTTTTCCGTGCGAGCGGTTTTGCGAAGAAACAGTTTGGCGGCGGTAACTGATTCTGTTTTCTTCTCGCTGCCACTGGCGTAGACTCTCTCGCAATCTTGTTTTGTCCGAGACCGTGACCGCCAATTTATCCACCGCATTGCCGTCGGATACCGAGATCGAGGAGCGGCTGACTCGCCCTTGCTCGCTTGCGGAAGTCGCGGAATTATCAGGGCTTGCCCGTCAGCTTGCTGCCGTCGGCCGCGCTCGCATCGCGC
>JAYVXQ010000169.1:0-5931 GCA_043785025.1 Acetobacteraceae bacterium | reverse complement strand
CCGTGGCCAGCGTCTCGGCCACCGCGTCGCGGTTCATCCAGGCCATCATCAGCACCTCGCCGGTGTCGTGCTGCTGCGCGATGGCGGGCACCAGCCCGTTTGCGTCGAAGCAAACCGCATCCAATACAGCGATGGTGGCATCCTGATCCATGAGTGCTATCTTGCCTCTCCCGACATAACCACGCCAGAGGCGGATCGACATGGGGTTCACCCCCCGGACCGAGACATTGCTGCACCAGGCCAACGCGATCTGCGAGGCGAAAGCCGCGCGTCTCACGGATCTGCGGCGTCAGGTACTGGGTTTGATCCTTGAAGCCGATCCTCCCGCGGGCGCTTACGAGCTGTTGGATCGGCTGCGCGCGACGCGCGACGGCGCCGCCCCGCCCACGGTGTATCGCGCGTTGGAGTTCCTGTTGGAGCACGGCCTGATCCACAAGCTGGAAAGCCGCTCGGCCTATGTCGGCTGCGTCAGCCACGGCGACCAGGACCACGCCGCGCAATTCCTGATCTGCCGGGGTTGCGGCCAGGTCACTGAGCTGGATGACCACGAGCTTGCGCATGCCCTGGCCGACGCCGCGAAGCGCCGCGGTTTCACGGTCGGCAAAGCCACGATCGAGGCCGAGGGACAATGCGCCGCGTGCGCCGACACCAAGGAGACCGCCTGACATGCCGGTAATCGCCACCCCCGACAAAGCCCAGATCAACCGCCGCCGGGGCTCCGCCGCCGATGGCGTGACGTTCTGGCACACGCTGTATATCGGCACCACGCGCTATAACATGGCGCCCGGCACGCCCGACCCCGAGGCCGGGGAAATCTTCCCGATGGCCTTCCTGGTGGAACAGGACCCCGGCAGCACGGCTTCCGCCCATTACCATCAGGCCGATCAGTTTCAGGTCGTCATCGCGGGCCGCGCGACCATGGGCACGCATGAGGCGCGGCCGATCATGGTGCATTTCGCCGGCGCCCACACCGCCTATGGCCCGATCCGCGCCAGCCAGGACGAAGGCGTGCATTATTTCACGCTGCGCAATGAATTCGACCCCGGCGCGCGCTTCATGAAAATGCCGGAAAACCGCATCGCCCTGCGCAACATTCGGGGCCGCCAGCACCGCGAAAACGTCACCGAGCCCCTGACCACCGAAACCGGCCCGATTATCCGGCCCGAGCCCGACGGCATGGGCGCCTGGCGGTATCGCGCCGCCGCCGGGGAACGTTTGATTGGACCCGATCCCGCCTGGGGCCGTGGCCAATATTGGATCGTCGCCGATGGCGCCATGATCCGCGATAGCGAAACGATCCCGCGTTTATCCTGCGTCTTCGTCTACCCCGAGGATCCACCCTTCCACGCCGTCGCCGGCCCGGACGGGGTCGATGCGATCGCGATGCAATTTCCGTTGCGCTCCTGAGCCATGAAACGCCAGATCCGTCTGAACGCCTTCGATATGAATTGCGTGGCGCACCAATCGCCGGGGCTGTGGACCCATCCGCGCGACCGCGCCGATACGTATAACACGCTGGAATACTGGACCGATCTGGCGAAGACGCTGGAGCGGGGATATTTTGACGCGATTTTCCTCGCCGACGTGTTGGGCATCTATGACGTGTACAAGGGATCGGCGCGCACGGCGCTGGAACAGGCGGTTCAGGTTCCCGTCAACGATCCGCTGATGGTCATTCCGGCCATGGCGGTCGTGACCAAAAATCTCGGCTTTGGCGTCACCTGCGCTTTGTCCTACGAGCATCCCTACCCCTTCGCCCGCCGCATGAGCACGCTGGATCATCTGACGCGCGGGCGCATCGGCTGGAACATCGTCACCGGATATCTTGAAAGCGCCGCTCAGGGGATGGGCCGCACCGGTCAGAAAAGCCATGACGAGCGCTATGCCATCGCTGAGGATTACCTTGAAGCTGTCTACAAACTCTGGGAAGCGAGCTGGGAGGATGGCGCCGTGTCGCGCGATCGCGCCACTGGCCGTTACGCCGATCCCGACAAGATCCATCGCATTCAGCACGAGGGGCCGTATTTCAAAATCGACGCGATCCATCTGAGCGAGCCCTCGCCGCAGCGCACGCCGGTGCTGTATCAGGCGGGTGCGTCCACCCGCGGCCGTCAGTTCGCCGCCGACCACGCGGAGTGCGTGTTCATCAACGGTCCCTCGAAAAAAGTCATCGCCGGGATCGTCACGGATATCCGCCGCCGCGCCGCGGAATCAGGCCGCGATCCCGCCGACCTCACGATCTACGCGATGATGACCGTGATCACGGACACGACGCGGGAGGCGGCGTTCGACAAATTCCGCGACTACCAGAAATACGTCAGCACCGACGGCGCGCTGGCGCTGATGTCCGGCTGGACCGGCGTGGATTTTTCCAAATTGCCAAAGAATGAGCCGGTGCGGTTCGAGGCCGCGAACGCGATGACCTCGGCGTTGGAGGGGTTCACCATCGCGGATCCCGGCCGCACCTGGACGGTGGACGAGATCGCCCGCCACGCCGGCATCGGCGGTCGCGGTCCGGTTATTGTCGGATCGTATCTGGATGTGGCGGATGAGTTCGAGGCGTGGATGCAAGACACCGGGATCGACGGTTTCAACCTCGCTTATGCGGTGACACCGGAAACCTTCACCGACATCGTCGATCTGGTCGTGCCGGAATTGCAACGGCGCGGCGTATATAAAACCGCGTACGCGCCGGGAACGTTGCGCGAGAAACTATATGGACCGGGACGCGCGCGTTTGCCGGACAGTCATCCCGCCGCCCGTGTGCGTCCAACACCAACCAACAAGCCGGAGTAGTCATTCATGAACGCCGACGATCTGCGCGCCAAACAGGCGCCGCTGAAACAGCAATATCGCGATCATCCGCAAACCGCGTTGATCGCCGCGCATGCCGAGGGCACGCTGGACCTGAATGACATCGCCTGCACGGTGCATACGTGGCGCAACGACACCACCGCCGGATTGCACAAAGCCGGTGGCGGCAGCGGGGAACTCGCGTGCTCGGCGGACATGCTGCTGGAGGCGATGGTAGCCTGCGCCGGTGTCACATTGCGCGCGGTGGCGACGGCGATGGGGGTTACCATTCGCTCAGGCAAGATTTCCGCTGATGGGATCTGGGACGCCCGCGGCACGCTGGCGATCGATCGGGCGGCGCCGGTGGGGCTGACTGAGGTGACGTTACGGTTTGATATTGATTGCGACGCGGACCAGACGAAGTTGGAGCGGATGATTCAGACGACGGAACGGTATTGCGTGATTTTGCAGACATTGAAGAATCCGCCGAAATTGGCGGTGGCGATTGGGCCGGCCTGACCGGGTTTTACCCCGAACCCCGCCAGGAGGGCGCGACCCTCCTGGCGGGCTATGGTAGGGCCCAAAATCCCCGAGAAACTAACGCTTTCTTAACCTCCGCGGCGCACTGTCCCCCGGTGACCGCCAACAACCTCCCCCTCCTCCATTCCTACAAACCCGCCAGCTTCCTGGAACGCGGCGTCGCCGTCCCGTTCACCACCCCGCAACTGGCCGGCGCCCGCGTCCGGCCCGCCGAGCGCACCGGCACCGAATTCGTCGTCCCCAACCCCTCGGGCGGGCGCGGCGTCTACGTCCTGCACTGGGGCGGGGTCCGCCAACTCTGCCGGCCCACGGTGCACGACACCTTGCTGCATCAACGCATCGCCCGCCTGCCCGTCATGGATCCGCGCGGGGTGCGCCTCACGGTCCGCGGCCTCGCCGCCGAGGGCATGGCGGGACGCGAGGCCGCCGCGAGCGCCGCCGCCGCCGCCGAGGCCGATCGCCAGGAACACATCCTGCTGAATTTCCTGCTGCTCGTTACTCTGATGGAGCAAATCGAACCCTCGGGCCCGCGCATCGGGGCGGCGACCGAGCGGACACCCGATCTCGATCGCCGCGCCCACCGCGTGGTCGGGGGCTTCGCCGCGTCGATCAATCGCGGCATGGAACAGGTCAGCACCGATCTCGAGGCGCTCAGCGGTCTGTACATCTCCATTGGATTGGATCCCGCGGGTGCGCCACCGCGGTTGCCGCGGCTCGCCGCCCGCCTTGGCGCCGCCGCCCAGACGCTTCAGGCATGGGCTGGCTCCCAGCCCGACGATAGTTTCGCCCCGCTGGCCATTTCGATCGCGAAATCAGCCCATGTCACCGCCGCCTGTGCCGCGCGAACCGTGCAATCGACCCGCGCGTTGGCGCATGACATGCCGGGATTGCTGCGAGGCTGGAGCCTGACGCCAGACGAGATCCGCGACCAGGCCAGCCGGCCCGCCTGGGTTTTGGACGGTTGGGAGCGGATTTGCCTGTTATGGGAAACGGCCGACCACCCCAGCAAGCAACGCGCGGTCCTGCTGGAAATCGCCCAATTGGTGCCGTTGCTGCCGCGCGAGGTTTCGGGTTGGGGCGACCAGGAACAATCGGAACTCGAGAACCTGGAATCCGCGTTCCGCGGCACACGGCTGAACGATCAATGGCGCAATGGCGCCGCGTCCTTCAGCCTCGTCGCCCGCAACGAACAGATCCAGTCCCTGATCGAATAGGAGCGGACGATGACCGTCGCGATCACCCGTTCCACCAATCCGGCGATCCGCGAGGTCAACCGGGACCTGGCGGCGGCGCAAGACACGCAAATCCTGCGCGCGGTCGCGATGGTCGACGCGATGCCGGATCGCGGCCAGGCCGATCAATTGGTGGCGCCGTTGCGCGCCCGCCTCGCCCGCCTGCGCCCGCCCCGACCGCTGCGGTTCGCGCGGCTGCTGTTTTTGCCGATGGACCCGTTGATCGTCTCCCCGGCGCGCTGGCGCATCAGCGATGCGACGATCCCGCGCACGGTGATCCCGGTCATCGCCGCGACGCTGCGTCAGGCCATGCCAGACGCGGAAGCCGTCGAGCGGCTGATCCGCGGGCGGATCACCACCGAGACCGACGTGGTCGAACACGCCGGCGGCATGCTCTGGTCGCGCGCCGCGACGCTTCTGCAAACGCCGCCGCCGCCGATCGGCTGGGATGCGACCGGCCTCGCGCTGACCGCCTACCTGCCACTGGCGCGCCGGATCGGGGCGATGCTGTCGCAGGCGGACCGTCTGTCGCGCCTCGCCAACGACGCGGCACGCGGCCTGTCGCCGCCCGATATCCGCCTGATCCAATCGATGATCGCCGCCGCCACGACCTTTGAATCGCCCGCGCAATCCATGCTGATCGCCCTGCTACTGTCGCGGGTGCCCGAGGCCGCGCCGGTGCTCGCGCGTGTCGCCACCAGCCTCGGCCCGCGCGGCGAGGCATTGTTGCGCGAATCCTGGGATGACGCGTCCGGGCTGCTGGTCGATCAACTGGAACGGCCAGGCGCGGCCGAGGATCAGTTGGGCGGTGCTGACCTGACCGACGCCAGTGCGACCGCCCGCCGTTTGATCCTGCTGATCGCGGCACTCGAAACCGACACCATCCCCCCCGCCCGCCGTGATCGATTGGGCCAGATCCGCCGCCGCGTGGCGGCAAGCTGCGAAGCCCTGTTCACCGAGCGTATGACGGCCGCTCTGCTGGAGCCGTTGCGCGCGGGCTGCCCAGACCCAGCCCATGATATCGAGGCCGCGGCCAGGGGCCTGCGCGCGCTGGAAACCGAGGCGCGGCGTATCGCCGGCGGCAAGCTCTTTGACACGCTGCTGAGCGAGGCCTCGAACACGCTCCGCGACGCCGCGACACTGAACGTGGTGGAACGCACGAGCGCGATCCGGCTGATGGAGATCCTGGCGGGCCCGGAGGCGGCGATGTCATTGCTGACCGGGATCCCGCGCTGATGGGCGCTCTTGAGGTCGGTGCGGTTCCGGCGTAAGGAACCCTTCTGGCCTATGTCCCGTTCGTCTAGAGGCCCAGGACAGTGCCCTCTCACGGCACCAACAGGGGTTCGAATCCCCTACGGGACGCCAG
>JAYVXQ010000168.1:0-17889 GCA_043785025.1 Acetobacteraceae bacterium | reverse complement strand
GCGGACCTCTGGGCGGACCTCTGGGCGGACCTCTGGGCGGACCTCTGGGCGGAGCCCAGATCATCTTCCCTCACCACGCGACGGAATCATTTGACAACTCAGTCATGTTCGGGCGCAAACTCCCCTCACCGTCAGGAGTTCACCTTGCACCGACCCGCTTGACCAGGGGCTCAACCCCGACGATGTCTCCCGCCGTCCCGCCCGGGTTCGTCCGGTTGGGCGCAGCGGAGATCGGTTCATGAGCGGCGTCACCTCCTTTCCCACGTCCCTTCCGCGCAAGCGCCTGCACGTCATCACCTGGGGCTGCCAGATGAACGTGTATGACAGCGGCCGGATGATGGATGTGCTGGCACCGATCGGCTACACCCCCGTCTCGACGCCCGAGGGCGCGGACATGGTCATCCTCAACACCTGCCACATTCGCGACCGCGCCTCCGAGAAAGTCTTTTCCGAATTGGGCCGCCTGAGGGTCCTGAAAGACGCCGCCGGAGGAAACATGATCCTCGCCGTGGCCGGCTGCGTGGCACAGGCCGAAGGCAAGGAAATTCTCGCCCGCGCCCCCTTCGTCGACATCGTTCTTGGCCCGCAAACCTATCACCGCCTGCCCGAGATGGTCGCACAGGCCGCGCGCGCGGGCGGCGCGGTGATCGATACGGATTTCCCCGCCGAGGATAAATTCGATCACCTACCGGACCAAACCACCGAGCCCGGCGTGGCGGCTTTTCTGACCATTCAGGAAGGCTGCGACAAATTCTGCAGTTTCTGCGTGGTGCCCTACACCCGCGGCGCCGAGCAAAGCCGCTCCGCCGCCACCGTCCTCGCCGAGGCGCGGCGTCTCGTTGCTTTGGGCGCGCGGGAAATCACCTTGCTTGGGCAAAACGTCAACGCCTGGCACGGCGCGGGTCCCGATCGCGGCGTCTGGACCCTCGGCCGGCTGCTGCGCGCGATGGCCGACATTCCCGATCTCGCGCGGCTGCGCTACGCGACCTCCCACCCGGGCGACATGGACGACGACCTGATCGACGCGCATCGCGATTTGCCGGGGCTGATGCCGTTCCTGCACCTCCCCGTGCAATCCGGCTCCGATCGCATGCTCGCCGCCATGAACCGCAAGCACACCGCGGATGATTTCCGCCGCATCGTCGACCGGCTGCGCGTGGCACGGCCGGAGATGGCGTTCTCCTCGGATTTCATCGTCGGCCACCCCGGCGAGACCGCGGCGGATTTTGCGGCGACGATGGACCTGATCCGCGAGGTCGATTTCGCCATGGCCTACAGCTTCAAATATTCCCAGCGGCCCGGCACCCCTGCGGCCGGCGCGCCGAACCAGGTGCCCGAGCCCGAAAAAGATCGCCGCCTGCAGATCCTCCAGGCGTTGCTGCGCGATCAGCAACAGGCCTTCAACGCGTCCTGCGTCGGCACCGATATGGAGGTTCTGTTCACCGGCCCCGGCCGCCACCCCGGCCAGATCATGGGCCGCTCGCCGTATCTGCAACCGGTCCATTTGATCGGGCCAACACATATGATCGGCACGACGGCGACGGCGCATATCGCCGCCGCGCACACCAACTCGTTATCGGGAACCCTTATACCGGAGACACAAAGCGCTTGACCCAGATCGCCGCCTCCCTCGCCCCCGCCGCCAACCCGCCCAATGGCGGCAAGGCCATCACGGTACAGTTCAACGACAATCTGTTGTTGCCCCTGCTGCTTGGCGACCACGACCGCCATTTGGTCCGAATCGAGCAAGCTTTGGGCGTGCGCATGTCGTGCCGGGGCAACCGCGTGGCGATCTCTGGCGACGCGGTGAAAGTGGAGGCGGCGGAAAACGCGTTGCGGGCGCTGTGGCGGCGGCTGGAACGCGGCGAAAGCATGGGACGGCCGGATGTGGAGGCGGCGATCAAAATGGCCGACATGGACGTCGACCCCAGACTGCCGCTGTCCGACCTACCCGCCATCCGCACCCGGCGTGGCGCGGTCGGACCGCGCTCCCCCGGCCAGATCCGTTATATGGATGCGCTGGCGCGCCATGAGATGGTGTTCGGCGTCGGACCCGCGGGCACCGGCAAAACCTATCTGGCCGTGGCACAGGCCGTCGCCATGCTGCAAGCCGGCAAGGTCGATCGCATCGTGCTGTCCCGGCCGGCGGTCGAAGCGGGGGAGCGTCTCGGCTTCCTGCCGGGCGACATGAAAGAGAAAGTCGATCCCTATCTCCGCCCCTTGTACGACGCGCTGCACGACATGATGCCGGCCGATCAGGTCACACGCCGCCTCGCCAACGGCGAGATCGAGGTGGCACCTCTGGCCTTCATGCGCGGGCGCACGCTGGCGCATTCCTTCGCGATCCTGGACGAGGCGCAGAACACCACGTCGGTGCAGATGAAGATGTTCCTGACCCGGATGGGCGAGGGTACGCGCATGGTGATCACCGGCGATCTAACCCAGGTCGATCTGCCCGCGGGCATTCGCTCCGGCTTGCGGGACGCGCTGGATACGGTCGAGGGTGTGCAAGGTATTGATGTCGTGCGGTTTGAGAACCGGGACGTGGTTCGCCATCCGTTGGTGGGGCGTATCGTCGATGCCTACGACCAGCGCGCGGCGGCCGAGGGCGATACGCGGCGCGAGGCGGGCGCGCGGGCGACGAGCTGAGGGGTTGGATGGGGGTCTCGGTGGCGTCGCCCCCGAGACCCCCATCCAATCCGACAATCAGACTGGTAACGCCCGCCGCGTTGCCGCATAATAATCTCTGACACAGTCATCGGGCCAGACCCGCGACAAGGACAATGGAACCACACAGTCGGCCGGCCTCCTTCAAAGGGGAGGCCGAAAATCATTTGGGGGTCATTGTTATCGACCCGGACTGGCACCGTTTCGTGCCGCGCGTCACCATGATCGCGTTGCGCGCGGTCGCGATCGCCGGGGTCCAGGCGCGCATCATCCTCGCGAGCGACCGGCTCACTCGCGATCTGAACGCCCGTCATCGCGGCAAGAACAAACCCACCAACGTCCTCACTTATGAATCGCCCGCCCAAGAAATCATCCTCTCCTTGGGCGTCATCCGGCGGGAAGCGGCGGCGGCCGGCAAATCCGTGGCCCATCATCTGGCCCATCTGATCGTGCACGGCGCGCTGCATCTGCTTGGCTTCGATCACGACCACCCCGGCGACGCCCGCCGGATGGAAATGGAGGAATCGCGTCTGTTACACCGCATCGGCGTGCCCAACCCCTGGAGGCGCGCGTGAGCGGAAACCGGGCGAAATTCCTCAACCGGCTGCGCGCCCTGATCGGCCATAAAACGCCGGAGCCCACGCTCCGCCAATCCATCGCCGAGCTGATGTCCGAAGCCGCCGACGTACCCCATGCCGCGGCCCCGCCTTCCGAGCTCGACCGGCATGAGCGGGTGCTGATCCACAATATCCTGCGACTGCGCGAAACCACCGCCTATGACGTCATGATCCCGCGCGCCGACATCGTCGCCATGCGCGTCGACGTGACCTTGCAACAGGCGATCGAGCAAATCCGCGACGACGGCCACTCGCGCCTGCCGGTCTACCGGGAGCAGTTGGACGACATCGTCGGCATGGTCCATGTGAAAGACGTGTTCGCCTATGTCGGCCGCCCCGAGACATTCTCGCTGGAGGCGATCTTGCGCATGCCGCTGATCGTCGTCGCGGCCGTGCGGGTGCTGGATCTGCTGTTACAAATGCGCCAGCAACGCATGCACATGGCCCTGGTGGTCGACGAATACGGCGGCATCGACGGCCTCGTGACGATCGAGGATCTGGTCGAAACGATCACCGGCGACATCGCCGATGAGCATGACATCGAAGACGCGCCGATGGTGACCGAGCGGCCCGATGGCTCGATCGATCTGAACGCCCGCCTGCGGGTGGCCGATTTCGAACGGCGCATGGGCGTGATCCTGAGCGATGAGGAGCGGGACGCCGATATCGACACCGTGGGCGGCCTCGTGTTCACCCTCGCCGGCCGGGTGCCCGCGCGCGGCGAGGTGATTTCCCATCCCTCGGGGCTGGAATTCCGCATCCTGGACGCCGATGCCCGCCGGATCCGCCGGCTTCGAGCGCGACGCACGGTATCTCAGGCCGCCTGACGATCTCCGCCGTGTGGTTCTCGATTTTTTTTCCATCGGTCAGTGATCCGTTCTCCGGTCGCGCGCGTAAACTTCTCTTATTGCGAAGAAGGGCCGGCCATGGTGATCGACGGCGTAAGAGGTTGGGGGCGGATCGATACGAAGCGGTTCATACGATGAAACTGCTGCCGTATCGCACCGTGATGAGCACGGGTGACGTCTATGACTTCGAATTTCCCTTACACCGGGAAACCGCCGACGCGGTCCTGGTCTGGCAATTGGTCAGTTCGATCCTCACCGCCATCGATCGCTCGATCGCGTTGGGCCCGCCGGCCGCGAATGGTGACGTCTTACAGGCAGTCGCGATGGCGATGGCGGTGCGAGCCAGCACGATCGACGCGCCACCCGACACCACGTCGCGCCTCGCGCGGGATTTACTCAGCACCGCGCTGGAGGCGACGAACGACGCCACACGCGAAACGCCGGTCGCCGGACATGCCTGAACGGATAAAAACGCGAGGCTGTCTAAAGATCCTTCCGGCTTTTCGGCAGCACGGTATCCAGATGTTCCAAAATCGCATTGATAATCGCCGGTTCCCGTCCGTCGAAAAAGCTCTTGGCGACATCCAGATATTCGTTGATCACGACGTTTCTGGGCACGCCGTCGATGATCATCAACTCGGCCCCGCCGGCGCGAAGGATCGCGCGCAAAACCGGATCGATTTTCTTCAAAGACCAGCCATTGACCAGAGATTGTTCGATATGAACGTCGAGGATTTCCTGATTTTTCACCGTCTGCCTGACGATCGCGCGGAACAAATCGACATCCATCGGCGGCAATCCGCCTTCCTCGACGTCCGAATGATCGGTGATCGCTTTCGATCTGAACGTGATGAACTCCGAGATAACAACCTCGGGATCTTCCTGGCTCTGATCGATTTGAAATAGCGCCTGAGTGGCCGCGACTCTGGAAATCGTTCGAGGCCGGGATTTCTTAACGGTCTCGTTCTTCATGTGGCGCCCAGATAACGCGCGATACTGATCTGGCCCAACGCCGCGGCGGCGGCTTCCGAGCCTTTGTTGCTCGGGCCCATACTGGAACGCGCCAGCGCCTGGCTGATAGTATGACAGGTCAACAACCCGGTTCCGACGCAGACGCCTAACCGCGAAGCTATGTCGATGATCCCCTGCATTGTCGCCTGGCAAATGAAATCGTAATGATCGGTCTCGCCCTTGATAATGCAGCCCAACAAAATAAAGCCATCGTATTTCTTCGCCGCCCGCGCCGCGATCCCCAGAATCTGAGGCAGTTCATAAGCGCCGGCGGTATCCAGAATGTCCGAGGTCGCGTCGATCCCTTTCAGCACCGCCAACGCGCCGTCGGTCAGCCCATCGACGACTTTTTTGTAGTATGGCGCCCGCGCGATCAAAAGATGCGGTGTCTTACCCTCGATGCTCCGCGGCAGCGTGATGACCGCGTCTTTCGTGCTCACAACCCGACTTCCTTTCCGGCGCCATCGATAATCGTCCTTTGCTCGACGATATTGAGTCCGTAGCCTTCCAGCCCAATCACCGTGCGGCGATGATTGACCAGCAAAATCATGTTCTTCACGCCCAGATCGAGCAAGATTTGCGCGCCGATCCCATAATCGCGCAATTCCCGTTGCGGACTCGGTTGCGCCGTCAGGTTGCGCACCCTTTCCGCCAGCGCGGTTTTCCGATGCTCCCTGATGATCACGATGATACCGGTGGCGGATTCATCGATCATCCGCATCGCGCTATGAATATTGATCCAATGCGGTTGGCCCGTCATATCCTCCAGCAAATCGACGGCATGCATGCGCACCATCACCGGGACGTCCGCCTGGATCACGCCTTTCACCAGAACCAGATGTTCCTGATATTCAACCGTATTCGCGTAAACGATCGCCTGCCAATCGCCGCTCATCGCATGATGAAACGATCCGGTTTCGACCTGACGCACCAAAATCTCGGTCAGTCTGCGGTAAGCGATCAGATCGGCGATCGTGCCGAGTTTCAAATTATGTTGTTGCGCGAAACTGATCAGATCCGGCAGACGCGCCATCGTCCCATCGTCATTCATGATTTCACAAATGACCGCCGACGGGTTCAATCCCGCCTTGCGCGCGATATCCACTGACGCTTCCGTGTGACCAGCGCGCACCAGCGTGCCACCTTCGCGCGCGACCAGCGGAAAGATATGACCCGGCGTGGTGATTTGCGCCGGCGTACTATCGGCCTGAATGGCCACCGCGATCGTTTTCGCCCGATCCGCGGCGGAGATACCGGTGGTCACACCCTCCCTGGCCTCGATCGACACCGTGAACGCGGTCTGATGCCGCGTGCCGTTCGATTGGCTCATCAGCGGCAGACCAAGCTTATCGACCCGGTTCTGGGTCAAGGCGAGGCAGATCAGCCCCCGGGCGAAGCGCGCCATGAAATTGATCGCATCTGGCGTCGCGAATTGCGCGGGAATGACCAGATCGCCTTCATTTTCCCGGTCTTCATCATCGATTAAAATGAACATCCGCCCATTGCGGGCTTCCTCGATTACCTCTTCCGCCGAAGAAATATACGCATTCAGATCAGCCCGCGGATCGAAACCCATTTTCGTCACGTCCTCCATTCCCTTGCCTCCGTCAGGCGCGCGACATATCGGGCGATCGTATCGATTTCCAGATTGACCTTGCCAGATAAATTCAAACGACCGAATGTCGTGACTTTCATGGTATGTGAGATAATATTCACGGAGAATAACTGATCCTTGACCTCGTTAACCGTCAAAGACACGCCATCCAACGCGACGGAGCCTTTTTCGGCGATAAATTTGATATGCCGGTCCGGGACCCGGAACCACCATTGGGTCGAGCCGTCTTTCGTCGATGACACCTCAGCGCTGGCCACGCAATCGACATGGCCGCTCACCAGATGTCCGCCGATTTCATCGCCGAATTTCGCCGATCGCTCCAGATTGACCTGGCTCCCCAATGCCCAATCGCCCAGTGTGGTGCGGGACAGGGTTTCAGCGGAAATTTCGACGGTAAAATCAGCATTCGAGAAATCGACGACGGTCAGACAACAACCGGAACAGGCGATCGAAATACCCAAACTCAACGGGGTGAAATGCCGCCAATCGACGGCGATCCGCACGCTCATATCCGCCCCGCCACGCACCGGACTGATCGAAGCTATCGTCCCCTGGTCCGTGATTATCCCGGTGAACATATCGGCGCCCTTTTATATTCAGTCAGTGTATCCAGCCCAATCCTGGTGACCCGGGGTTCGCCAAACACTGGCATCGCCGCGAGTTTTTCCACACCCATGTCATGCACCGAAGACCAACCACCTTCACCCATAATAGCCGAGGAGTGGAACCAGGCAACCTGGTCGACAAATCCTTCACGAATCACCGACGACGCGATCCGTCCGCCACCCTCGACCAAAACCCGGGTCAGCCCATTTTCCGCCAGAATTCGCATAACCTCACGCAGATCGACCCCGTTCCCGTCCTGCGCCACTTCAAAAACCGGCACCCCCAGATTTCGCAGATCCGACACGGCAGCGTTGCCTTTGATCGCGAAAACCCAGACCGGCTTCGTCCTGGCGCTGGAGACAAGCTTACCGTTCAACGGGATCCGCAGCCGGCTGTCGATGACGATGCGAATTTCATCGGTCTTGCGAAACCCGTCGATCCGGCAGGTCAGTTCGGGATCGTCCGCCAGAACCGTGCCGATCCCGGTCAGGATCGCGTCATGGGTTCCCCGCATGATATGCACCCAACGCCGCGACGCGGGACCGGTGATCCACTGGCTCTCCCCCTCATGGGTGGCGATTTTACCGTCTAACGTGGAGGCTATTTTCAACGTGATCCAAGGCCTTTTCCGCGAAAAACGATAGAAATATCCGGCCAGATCCGCGGTTGCCTCGGCTTCCAGCAAACCGGTTTCGACCGCGATCCCCGCCGCCGTCAATCGCGCGGCACCCTGCCCGTTCACTCTCGCGTCAACGTCGCGCGCGGCGATCACGACCCGCCCGATCCCGGCGTCGATCAGCAACTCCGCGCAGGGTGGCGTCTGTCCCCAATGGCTACAGGGTTCCAGCGTCACATACGCTGTCGCACCGCGCGCCGCGTTTCCGGCGATTGATAAAGCTGTGGACTCCGCGTGTGGACGGCCGGAAACACCCGTATAACCATGGCCAACGAGGTGTCCGTCATTGACTATCACACATCCAACCGATGGGTTCGGCCAGGTTTGTCCCAGTCCGCGGCGGCCGATACCAAGGGCCAGGAGCATGAATTTCTCGTCTATTTCCAATGACTTAACGGTCATCAGTGTCTGATCATCTTCAGAATATCCTCATGAATCACCGGCCATTAACCTTTATAAATCTAATATATCTTAATACAATAGGTTAGGGATCGGGACCTGGCCGCCAAGGCGATTACTATGATCTTGAATAAAAATGGCTGAACGACAGTAATACCAGGCCAAATTTAAGTCAGCGCCAATCACCGAATGCCCGCGGCACCCAACGGCGCAAGGCGTCGACGATGATGACCTGATTGGCGGGCTTCACCAGGAAATCGTCCATGCCCGCCTCGATGCAATGCTCGCGATCCATGTCCATCGCGTTCGCGGTCAGGGCCACGATTGGCACCCGGGCAAGCGCGCGGTTCTGCTGCTTGCGGATGATCCGCGTCGCCTCGAACCCATCCATCTCCGGCATCTGACAATCCATGAAAATGATGTCGTAGATGCTCTCCTGACACCGGTCGACCGCTTCGCGTCCATGGCGAGCCATATCGACGCTGCATCCCGCCCGTTTCAGAAATTCCCGCGCGACCAGCCGGTTCACCGCGTTATCCTCCACCAGCAAAGCCCGAATCGGTGCGGGAGAGGCATCCACCATCACGGCCGGGGTCTCGGCCGCCACCGCCGCCACCAAGGCTGGGATCTCCGTCCGTTCGGCCTCATGCCGGGCCGCCGCTTCACGCGCTGAAATCCTCGCCGCCGCGTCCCGCTTCGCCGCCGCCCGCGCCGTCGCGTTATGGGCGGCCGCGCTCAATGCTTCATAGATCGCCAGCCGCTTCGTGACGGCATTATCCGCCGGATCGCGGCTCAAAACGGTCATCGCCACATCGCCGCCCGATGCCTCATCGCAGAGCGCGCGTGCAAGAGCTTGCGCTGACATATCGGGTAATTGCTCCGACATCAGGATTTGATCAAAGCCACGGCCGAGAGCCAACGCGCGGCTCGCCAGTTTGATCGCCCGCGCTCCGGACTCGGCATGCATCGGCCGGATTTCCCAGGCCTCCAGGAACCCCGCCAGCACGGCCCTTTCCTCATCCTCCCCACACACCAGCAACACCGATAATCCCGCCACTGGACCCGGATCGAGGGCGAGGTCATTCACATTCTCTTGCCGGAACGGCACCGTGAACCAGAACGCCGAGCCCCGTGATGGCTGACTGGTGACGCCGATACGGCCTCCCATCAACTCGACCAAATGCCGGGCGATCGTCAAACCCAGACCAGCACCGCCTTTTTGCCGGGTGGAGGAGGTGTCGGCCTGCGCGAACGCTTCGAATATTCGCGACACCTGACCCGCGGCGATCCCGATTCCGGTATCAGTAATCTCAAACCGCAACAGCGCGCCCATGGCCTCGGATCGTTGTTCGACCGTGACCGACAGGCCAATTTCGCCACCCTGGGTGAACTTGACCGCATTGCCCATCAGCGCCGTCAGAACCTGACGCAACCGGCCCGCGTCGCCCAACAGGCCCACGGGCAAACCGGCGGCGAGGCTGACAGTCAACGAAAGCCCCTTGGTGATCGCCTCGGCTCGCATCATTCCCACGACATCGTTCGCTACCGCGCCGACATCGACCGGATGCTCCTCCAAAATCAGATGACCGGATTCCAGACGCGAGAAATCCAGGATCGTGGCGATCAAATCCAGCGTGACCTTGCCCGACTGATGTGCGATTTCGGCGAACCGCCGCTGCTCCTCGGTCAATCCGCCCTGCCGGATCAGTTCGATCATGCCGAGGACACCGTTCATCGGCGTCCGCAACTCATGGCTCATATTGGCCAGAAAGCGGGAGCGGACGACGTTCGCCGCCTCCGCTACTTCTTTCGCCGCCAGCAATTGCTGGACGAAGCGCCGGCGCATCCACATCACAATCCCGGCCAGGATCGCGGCACAGCCGCATACGCCGATCAGCAGCCAGGCGAAAATTGTATGCAGATGCGTAAGGGTTTTCTGGTCGCTGGCGGCGGCCAGCGCGATATTTTTATTTGACAGCGACACCAGCCGCGCGACGTCCGGGCCCAATTGTTCTAACACCTGGATCAACCGCTCCCGATTACGCGGTTGCTCAATGCGTTCGGCCAGTGGCACCATGGCGGTCGCGGAGGCGATGATATGGGCGGCCAGATCCGACAGTTCGGGGTCGGCGGCGATGATCGGGGCCAAGGGATCGCCGTGCAACCGGGCCAAACGCGCCGCCAGAGCGGCCGCCTGCGTTCCTATCCCCGTCTTATCGGCTCCAGGCTTGCCAAACCCGGTGGCACGCTCCGCGAGGCGCAGCAGGTCAGAGGTCGCCTCAGCGCCCAACTCGCTGATGTAGCGGTGACCCGAGGTGACCGATCCGGTTTGATGATTGACGATCTCGAATGCCACACCGGCCACGGCGATCATCAACCCCGCCAGCGCCAACATCAGCCCGGTACGGATCCAGCGCACCAATTTTCCACCGGGATCCGAGGCTTTCGCGGGTTTCACCTCACCAGACCCATCCCCGCTCAATCTTCCGTCCGCGGACAAAACAGGTTTTTTCCTGACCATGCGCCGCCCATTATTCTGGGCTGTATGGCGCGCGGAATAACCGAACGCGCTCCGCCGTCACCATCTTCAACGAAACCAGTTGGCGAGAAGGCTTATCCATGTTGATCCCTGTTGCCTATCGTCGAGTCGCGCGATGGTATCGGACAGGACCCATTTCATTCAGGTTACCAAGCGCTGAAACGTCACTCGATCCGAACCGCCGATGCGTATAATCTCGATCGTCTCAACGCCCCGCCAGGAAAAGGCGCCCGCCGGATGAACGCTTTCGAAACTTTCTGCCAAACGACCCTGAACGGAATCCGCGCCCAGGGGCGGTACAGAGTTTTCACGGCGTTGGAAAAGCGCGCGGGGGAGTTTCCGTGGTATCGCCGGGCGGACGGTTCGCGCGTTTTGGTCTGGTCCTCCAACGATTACCTCGCGATGGGCGGGCATCCGATTGTCGTCGAGGCGGCGCGTCAGGCCGCGTCTGATATGGGCTGCGGCGCCGGCGGCACGCGTAACATCAGCGGCACCAGTCCTTTGCATGATGCGTTGGAGCATGAACTCGCCAGTCTTCATGGCAAACAAGCGGGGCTGCTGTTCACCTCGGGGTTCGTCTCCAATCAGGCGGCATTGGCCGCGATCCTCAACAGCACGCCGCACGGCACGGAGGAGCGGTGGTGGGTGTTTTCCGACGCGAAAAACCATGCGTCGATGATCTCCGGTATCAAGGCGTCGCGCGCCGTCGTCAATATTTTTCACCATAACGACGTCGCGCATCTGGAATCGCTGCTGCGCGCCGCCCCGCCCAATGTTTCCAAGCTGATCGCGTTCGAATCCGTCTATTCCATGGATGCCGACATCGCCCCTTTGGGCGCCATCTGCGACCTCGCCTCCCGGTATGGCGCGATGACCTACCTCGATGAGGTTCACGCCGTCGGGATGTATGGCGCGCATGGCGGCGGGGTCAGTGAGCGAGACGGAGTCGCGGATCGCATCGACATCATCGAAGGCACGCTGGCGAAGGCGTTCGGCTGCCACGGCGGCTACATCACCGGCGATACCAATGTCATCGATTTTATTCGCTCGACAGCACCCGGCTTCATTTTCACCACGTCTTTGCCGCCGATGACCCTGGCCGCCGCTTTGGCGAGCGTGCGTCACGTCCGCCAGGACGACGCCCGCCGCCATGTGCTGTTCGAACGCGCGGCGGCGCTCAAGGATCGGTTCGATCGGGCGGGCCTGCCCAGAATCGCCTCGACCAGTCACATCGTCCCGCTGCATATTGGCGACGCCGCCGCCTGCCGGGACATCAGCAACCGATTGCTGAATGAGCACGGGATGTATGTCACCCCCATCGATTACCCCACCGTGCCCAAAGGGGAGGAGCGTTTGCGCTTCACCCCTGGCCCATTGCATACCAACGCGATGATGGACGATCTGATCGACGTTTTGATCCGCGTGTTACCGGCGGCCGGCCGGAAAGCCGCCTGATCGAGGTCTCCAGGTGGGGAAGTTCACGATGTTTCTGGAAGCGGGCCATTTCGCACTGATCCTGGCGCTGTTCGTCTCATTGGCTCAGGCGGTCGTGCCGTTGATCGGCGCCGCACGGCGTCAGGCGGCGTGGATGGCGGTGGCGAAACCGGCCGCGATCACGGTCTTCTTGCTGATCGCGTTGACGATGGCGTCGATGATCAACGCCTATGTCACGTCCGATTTCACGGTGTTGAACGTCATTAAGAACAGCCACACCGACAAACCGCTTTTGTATAAAATCACCGGCGTCTGGGCTAACCATGAGGGTTCGATGATCCTGTGGGTGCTGATGCTGTCGCTGTGCACCGCGGCCGTCGCGCTGTTCAGCGATCATCTGCCTTCGGTGTCGCGCGCCCGCGTGCTGGCGATTCAGGGCCTGATCGCGTCGGGATTTCTGCTGTTCATCCTGTTCACCTCGAACCCCTTCGCGCGCGTGTTTCCTCCGCCGCTCAACGGCGCGGGCCTCAATCCGATCCTGCAGGATCCGGGCCTCGCGTTTCATCCGCCGTTTTTGTATCTCGGCTATGTCGGATTTTCGGTCTCGTTCTCGTTCGCCATCGCGGCGCTGATCGATGGGCGCGTCGATTCCGCATGGGCGCGCTGGTTGCGCCCCTGGACCCTCATCTCCTGGTCTGCTCTCACCGTCGGCATCGCCATGGGTTCCTGGTGGGCCTATTACACGTTGGGCTGGGGAGGCTGGTGGTTCTGGGACCCGGTGGAGAACGCGTCGTTCATGCCGTGGCTGTCGGGCACGGCGTTGCTGCATTCGGTGGTGGTGGTCGAAAAGCGTGACTCGTTGAAATCCTGGACCGTGCTTCTGGCGATCCTGACGTTTTCGCTGTCGCTGATTGGCACGTTCCTGGTGCGCTCCGGGGTGCTGAACTCGGTGCATTCCTTCGCCACCGACCCCGCGCGCGGCCTGTTCATTCTGGCGTTGCTGATCGCCGCGATCGGCGGTTCGCTGGTCTTGTTCGCGATCCGCGCCCCGATGCTGAAAGGCGCTGGCGATTTCGCGCCGCTGTCGCGGGAGGGCGCGTTGCTTTTCAACAATCTCCTGCTGACCTGCGGTTGCGCGACGGTGTGCCTCGGCACGTTGTATCCGTTGTTTCTGGATGCCCTTGATGGGCCGAAATTGTCGGTGGGTTATCCGTTTTTCAATCGCACCTTCGTTCCGATGATGGTGCCGCTGTTGATGGGCATGGCGATCGGTCCACTGCTGCCCTGGAAACGCGCCGATCTGAAGGTCGCGATGCAGCGCCTCTGGCTCGCGGGCCTCTTGACCTTCCTTGTTGTCCTGGTGTTGTTCTGGCGGCTTTACGGCGGGCCGGTGCTGGCGGTGTTCGGCTTTGGGCTCGCGTTCTGGATCGCCGCCGCGGTGATCACCGAGCTTGCCGGCCGCCTTCGAATTTTCCGCGTCACCGCCGCCGAAAGCCTGCGCCGCGCCATTTATTTGCCGCGCTCCGCCTGGGGCATGAGCTTCGCCCATTTCGGCATGGCGATCTCGGTCGCGGGTTTCGCCGCCTCTGCCTTCGACCACGAAACGATCGCGTCGGTGGCGACCGGTGAAACCATCGCCATCGCCGGCTACGAACTGACGCTGGAGCGGGTCGAGACGTTCGCCGGCCCGAATTACATCGCGGATACCGCGACCATCCGCGTGTCCCAGGATCATGTCGTGTTGCGGGAGATGCGGCCCGAGCGCCGGTTCTTCCCGGTGCAGAAGCAGAAAACCGGGGTCACGGCGATTCATTCCAGTCCGATCGGCGATCTTTACCTCGCGGTCGACGAAGCAGGCGACGGTAAGCGTTGGACCATTCGCGCCTATTGGAAACCGATGGTCGCCTGGATCTGGGCTGGCGCCCTCGTGATGGCGTTCGGGGGTCTTGTGAGCCTTAGCGATCGGGCGTGGCGCCTCGCCGCCATTACCCGGGGCGCGTCACCCTCCCGCCTGGCGGCGGCCGGAGAGTAAACCATGCGCCGCCTGCTGTCCCTGCTGCCGCTGCTGCTGTTCCTGGTGCTCGCGTTCTATTTCGCCGCCTCGCTCCGGCCCGGTCACGATTCGCACATTTTGCCCTCGGCGATGCTCGACAAGCCTGCGCCGGATTTCGCGTTGGAGGGTCTGAACGGCCCGGGAGTGTCGCGCGCCGATTTTCGGGGGGAGACGGTGGTGATCAACTTCTTCGCCTCCTGGTGCGTGCCCTGCCGGGTCGAGCATCCGGTGTTGATGCGGCTCGCACAGGACGGCCGGGTGCGGCTGGCCGGAATCGCATACAAAGATAAATTGGAGGACACGACGGGCTTTTTGCAGCGCCTTGGCGATCCTTATCAGCGCATCGGGGTCGATCGTGACGGCATGGTGGGCCTGGATTTCGGATTATACGGCGTGCCTGAGACTTATGTGATCGATAAAAACGGCACGATCCGGAAACGTTTCGTCGGTCCATTGACGCCCGCGTTGGTGGAGCAGGAGCTGCTGCCGTTGCTGCGGAGTTTAAACGGCTTATAATAAATTCGACAAATCGGGGAATAACTCCGGCGAACATGGAGTCGTATGCGCAAGAGCCAGTCATTCCCGGCTGCTCATGCAGGAACGCGCCAATGACTCTCATTCCTCCCGGAACCCCCAATCCCCCCGGCCCTGATCGCCGCAATTTTCTGAAATGCATGTCCTGGGCCGGCAGCGCGGTGGTTTGGACCGTCGCCGGCGGCATTCCCCGTTCTCACATCATCAGCGAGGCCGAAGCCGCGGTAACCGGTTTTTCGTTCGCTCAGGTCAGCGATAGTCATCTGGGGTTTGATAAACCGGTGAACACGAATGTGACGGGAACGTTTCAAGAAGCGTTGAACCGGGTCACCAATATGGCCGAAAAGCCGGGTTTTTTAATTCACACGGGCGATATCACGCATTTGTCGAAGCCGGAGGAATTCGATACCGGCGCGCAATTGCTGAAAGCGACGGGTTTGCAAACCTATACCGTTCCGGGTGAGCACGATGTTCTTGAGGAAGACCGCAAAAGTTATTTGAACCGGTACGGCAAGGGAACCCGCGGCGACGGCTGGTACAGCTTCAACACCCACGGTGTCCACTTCATCGGCCTTGTTAACGTTGTCAACCTGAAAGGAAATGGCCTGGGCGATCTTGGCCAGGCCCAGTTGGAGTGGTTGAAAAAAGATGTGAAGGGTTTGACGGCGAGTACGCCGATCGTGGTGTTCGCGCATGTGCCGCTGTGGATCGCTTATCAGGACTGGGGCTGGGGCACGTTGGATGGCGCGCAGGCGCTCACGTATTTAAAAAAATTCGGTTCAGTAACGGTGCTAAACGGGCATATTCATCAGATCATGCAGAAAGTTGAAGGCAACGTCGTATTCCATACCGCGCGCTCCACCGCTTTTCCGCAAGGTACGCCGGGTGTCGCGAAAGGTCCGGGTCCGATGCCGGTCGCGGCGGGGGAGCTGAAGAATTATCTCGGTACCGCGAAAATCACCGTGGTGAACGCCCGCTCGCCGCTTGCGATCGTCGATACACCGCTGGCCGGCTGAAAGGACGTCTCATGCTTCGGATGAGTTTCGCGCGAAGAGCGGTGCTGTGTGCCGTTCTTGGGGGTTTGGCCGTGCCCGCCGCTTCCTGGTCGGAGGAAGCGGCGACCATTGGGATCGATAATTTCACCTTTTCACCGAATGTGCTGAATGTCGCGGTGGGGACCGGCGTAACCTGGACGAACCACGACGATATTCCGCACAGCATCGTGATGGGCGCTTTACAGGTCCGGTCGAAGGCAATGGATACGGATAAATCGTTTTCGTATAAATTCGAAAAAGCGGGCACCTTTTTTTATGTCTGCGGGCTGCATCCGCATATGCAGGGAAAGGTGGTGGTGAAATAGCTTAGAGCGCTTTGTTTAAGCGAGCATCTTTATCTGGCCAGGTTTATCCACCTGATCGGATGGTGCTCCAGGGTGGAGCGGCGCCGATGGTATTTCTTGTTGGTTTCGCGCGCCGCCGCCCGCCAACCCCGCAGTATTACACATCGTCACCGGCATCGCGCAACAAGGCGTCGACGCGCGTCGCGGCGCCGTCCCATGTAAAGTTTTGGGTGACGTTGGTGAGGGCGGATTGACCGAGCGATTGGCGCAAGTCTGGATTTTCGAACAAATTCAGCACCGCCTCCGCCAGGGCCGCGGGCGTATCGCGAACCAGCGCCGCGTGGTCGGGCGGAACGATCAACCCGTTGGTCGCGAGGCTGGTCATGACCACTGGCCGGCTCGCGGACCAAGCCTCCAGCACTTTGTTTTTAATGCCGACGCCCGATCGCATCGGCGCGATGGCAGCCCATGCGTGACCGAGTATTGCTGACATATCCGGCACGTTCGCGCGTAATTCGACCCCGGGGGTGCTGCCAAGCGCCACCACCTCCGCGGATGGATTTCGCCCACAGATCATGAAACGCGCTGTTGGCATGGCCGCCAGCACGCGCGGCCAAACGGTGGAGACGGCGTAACGAACCGCCTCGATATTTGGTTGGTAATCTAACGTGCCGGTGAAACAAAGCGTCGGTGTCGCGGCCTCCGGGGTTCGATGCCCAGGTGATTGGGGGGTCACACCGTTTGGGATGACATGCACGGGCCCGCCGCCACCGATGCGGCGTTGCCAGCGCGCGTCGGCGACACCCACGCAGATCGTGGACGCGAACGCCCGTGCCGTGCGGCGCGCATATTGGACGGCGATCGCGATTTCTCGCGCAGCCCAGTACCGTTGTTTCAAATCGCGATAATGTAGAAAACCGCGCCAAAACTCCAGAGAATTGCAGTCGATCAGATCGGCGACGGCGGGTGGCAGGTCGTCGCGCCCAAACCAAATCGCTTCGGCGCCCGGCCAGACCAGCGCGCGATCCGGGCGAAGGTCGTGAACCACCTGATCGACCACCATTCGTAACGGCGTTTGATCGAACCGCCAGGGGTAGGTAAAACCGCGGCCCAGAAGATTAATCGGCACAAAGCGGGTCACGCACGCGGGAACGTCTGGCGACGCGGGCGCGATCAGGACAATGGACCAGCGTTGCGCGAGATTTTGTAAAATATTCGCCACGCGCAACGTGTAACCATCGCGTATTGGCCAAGGCGCCACGGTGCTGATCGCCAGCAAAGAGGGTAGGCTGATCATTTTTCTATCTGATTTTTATACCAGCGCGCCTGAACATTGACTTTTGCCGCTCATCGTCGTCCGCGGTTTTGTGCCGGCCATGTCGTTGAGAGGTCAACACCGTGGGTGAATGTTTAAGCGCGCTGGTATTATATCCCATCTTCATATCCCACTTTTATATACCCGGATCTCTCCGAAATCCGGGTATCCTTTTGGTTTTGCGCCCGCCGCCACACCAACCCTGGGCGCGTATACCCGGATTTCTCCGAAACCCA